>NZ_FNPQ01000125.1:0-1055 GCF_900107335.1 Nitrosomonas sp. Nm58
GTCGCCGTACAGGCGGAGGCTTCAAACCACCTACTGCTGCTGCGTTTAAGAGGCGTGGTAGTGAGCGAGCTAGGAAAAGGCCGGACTCGATTTGGTCAGGTATGGATCGCAAAGTCGAATGAAAATGAACCACTGATGACGTGTCGAAACGTGGAGATGATGTCAAAACTGCGGGGGTTTCATTACTGCAGGATAAGTCCGGGAGGTGCCTGTTGACGGCCCGGTCGGCATCCGGCATGGAGGTGGCGAGAGTGCGATCTAGGCTTTTGTGTGGAACGTGGGAACCTGTCACTCCGATGCTAAGGGAGAAACACAAGGAAACGCATTCCAAGTGTGAGAGTACCGATGCGGAGTACAGGGACGGAGCAACTCCTAGTAGTGAAGAAGGGACTGTAATGGTTCTGGAGCGAAGGAGTTGCCCTATCTGGCTGGGAGCGATAAAACAACTGGGAACAGGAGGATTTTATTGAACCCGGCAAAACCATTTGCTATTCATAAACGACAAGTATGGGAGGCATACAAGCGAGTCAAAGTAAATCAAGGTGGTGCAGGAATTGATGCTCAGACTCTGGAGGATCTTGCTCAGGATCTTGGTAACAATCTGTACAAGCTGTGGAATCGCATGGCATCCGGGAGTTACCATCCACCACCGGTGAAGCGTGTTGAGATACCCAAAGCCGATGGTGGAATTCGCCCTCTGGGCATTCCAACGGTAGCAGATCGCATTGCGCAAACGGTTGTTAAGCTGGTACTGGAACCGGAATTGGAGAAGCACTTTCATCCGGATTCCTATGGATACAGGCCTGGGAAATCAGCACATCAGGCGCTGGCAATAACGCGTAAACGGTGCTGGAGTTATCAATGGGTACTGGAATTCGATATCAAAGGCTACTTTGATAGCATTGATCATCAGCTATTGATGCGCGCAGTTGGCAGGCACACGCAGGAAAAATGGGTGTTGCTGTATATTAAACGCTGGCTGAGAGCACCGGTGCAAATGGTCGATGGGAAAATACAGGTAAGAGAGCGAGGAACACCACAAGGTGGTGTGATCA
>NZ_FNPQ01000012.1:0-79592 GCF_900107335.1 Nitrosomonas sp. Nm58
GCTTGATTTTGTGTTTGATATAGGCAGGTCCGGAAAGCGACCGCCCGAGCTGCGTAATCGATACAGACGCTCCTTTCAAACCAGCTTGAACAGCAGCCATCAGAGCTTGGAGACGGGTAGCATGAATGCCGGGAACTTTTTATTTCAATAAGTTATGCAGCAGATCAATAATCGACATAAATTTATCCTTCCAGGTTATTATTTTAGAAAGAAATTTTATGCTCAGATCGACTTGATCTTATTTTTATCTGAATTCCATCTAACAATACATTGTTTCTTAATGATATTTTGTGGGGATACCTCAGGGGACGACCCCATTATCCTGGAAGGAAACACTATGGCTTGGGTCATTCTTGTTTTGGCAGGCTTGTTTGAGGTCGGTTGGGCTGTCGGATTGAAATACACTGAGGGCTTTAGCCGTTTCTGGCCGACTCTCTGGACAGTCCTTGCGATCATTGCCAGTCTTTGGTTGCTAGGTATTGCCATGAAATCATTACCTGTTAGCACTGCTTATAGCGTCTGGGTGGGAGTAGGCACAATCGGTACTGTTATCCTCGGTATCGTGCTGTTTGAAGAACCTGCCAGTGCAACGCGGCTTATGAGTATTGTGCTGATTATTGCTGGTATCATTGGTCTCAAGTTGGCTTAAAGCACATTCTTTATAAGGAAACATTCTATGATCATTTTCCTTACTGCATAGCAAGAAACAAGAAGGTAGCGCATGAACGAACCCACCATCACTTGCCCCAATTGCCGTACCGAAATCCGACTTACTGAGTCGCTGGCTGCGCCTTTACTGGCTGCCACGCGCCAGCAATATCAGCAGCTGCTTGCGCAAAAAGATCATGAAATCGCCAAACGCGAACAGGATATCCATGAGCAGGAAAAACACCTGATTGAGGCCAAGCGAAACCTTGAGCAACAAATCGCTGATCAGGTTACTGCCCAACTCAAGACTGAGCGTACACGCCTGATCGAGGAAGAGTCCAGAAAAGCCAAGCTGGCGGCTGCTCTTGAGTTAGAAGGCAAGGTCCGTGAACTGGCTGATCTTCAGGAATTGCTTAAGGCACGTGACCAGAAACTTGCTGAAGCACAGCATGCCCAAGCAGAACTCATCAAGAAGCAACGCGAGTTGGACGATGCCAAACGCGAACTGGAGCTGACGGTTGAGAAACGGGTGCAAGAAAATCTGGCTATAGTGCGATCCCACGCACGCCGTGAAGCTGAGGAGAGTCTCAAACTGAAGGTAATGGAGAAAGACCAGGCCATAGCCTCCATGCAACAGAAGATTGAAGAACTTAAGCAGAAAGCTGAGCAGGGTTCGCAACAGCTGCAAGGGGAAGTGCAGGAGCTGGAGCTTGAAGCGCTGCTTCGTGCCAAATTTCCATTGGATTCCATCGAGCCAGTTCCGAAAGGTGATTTTGGGGGAGATATGCTGCACTATGTCTTCAGCCAAAGCGGTCAGCAGAGCGGCGCCATTTTGTGGGAGTCCAAACGAACCAGAAATTGGAGCGATGCGTGGTTGGTAAAACTGCGAGAGGATCAGCGCAATGCAAAAGCGGAAGTGTCGGTTCTGGTCAGTCAAGCGCTACCCAAGGGAGTTGAAACCTTTGATGTTGTGGAAGGGGTCTGGGTGACTCATCCACGTGCGGCATTGCCCGTGGCAACGATCCTGCGCCATACGCTACTTCAGGTCAGTCTGACACGGCAGGCCTCAGAAGGACAGCAGACCAAGACCGAAATGGTTTACCAGTATCTGACTGGGCCACGTTTTCGTCAGCGGGTAGAAGCGATAGTCGAGGCCTTCACGACGATGCAGGAAGATCTGGATAAAGAACGCAAAGTGATCATGAAGCAATGGGCTAAACGCGAGCAGCAGATTGAGCGGGTAATGGGCGCGACAGTGGGGATGTATGGTGATTTGCAGGGCATCGCCGGAAAATCGCTGCAAGAGATTGAAGGTTTGGAGTTTGAAGCCATTGAGATAAAAGAATGGGATCTGTAAGTGGTAATTTCTTGCCCATTACGTGAATTGGACTGACTCAATGATGCTCAACTTGTTTTCTGTGTAATTGACAACATGTAGGGTGTTCAGTACATTTTATCTGGACGCAGAAAAATGGTGCAGATGGAGATTCTTTAATTCGGAATTGAATCAGTCTTTCATCCCATTCATGGAGAAACCGATCATGGAACAGTCACTCGCAACCCAGTTCGAATTACCCGATGACGTCATCGCGCTGATCCCCATGCGCAACGTTGTGTTATTTCCACATGTCCTTATGCCGATTACTGTCGGGCGTGTGAAATCAATCGCCACAATCGAGCACGCACTGCAATCGGATTCCCCCATCGGTATCGTATTACAACGAGATGCCTCAGCTGATCATCCTGGACTGAATGAGTTATGTCTGATTGGCACCATTGCGAGAATTGTGCGCCACATTACCTCGACTGATGGCACGCAACACGTCGTCTGTCAGGGGATAGAACGCTTCCAGATCAAGGAGTTGGTCGAGGGTTATCCCTTCCTAGCTGCGCGGATAAACCGTATTGAAGAGATTCCTCAGCCCTCTACCCAGGTTGAAGCGCTCGCTATACAGCTACGTGAACGTGCAACCGAGATTCTGTCGTTATTACCCGGCATCCCTGCGGAACTCGGACATGCATTGCAAACGACACGGGCGCCTGCACAGCTTGCTGACATTACAGCCAGTCTGCTTGATACCGAAGTTAATGAAAAACAGGTGCTGCTCGAAACCATCGACATCGAAGAGCGGCTACAAAAAGTCCTGAGGATTTTGTCGCACCGGATTGAGGTATTAAGACTATCGAAGGAAATCAGTGAGCGGACCAAGGAGCAGATGGAAGATCGCGAACGCAAGTTTTTATTGCGTGAGCAATTGAAAGCGATCCAGAAAGAATTGGGTGAGGATGGCGACCATGACCAGGAGATTGCCCAACTGAATGAGGCGATCTCAAAAGCGGGTATGCCAGAGGAGATCGAAACCCAGGTCCGTAAAGAGCTTCAGCGATTGCAACGCATGCCAAGTGCCTCAAGTGAATACTCGATGCTGCATACTTATCTGGAATGGATGACTGAGTTACCTTGGCGATTGCCGGAAGATACGCCGATCGATCTCAATGTCGCACGTGAAGTTCTAGCGGCTGATCACTTCGGGTTGGAGCGTGTCAAACAACGTATCATCGAGTTCCTGGCAGTTCAGAAATTGAAGCCCCAAGGCCGAGCACCCATCCTCTGTTTTGTCGGTCCACCCGGGGTTGGAAAAACCTCGCTTGGTCAGAGTATCGCCCGTGCCCTGCAACGAACATTCGTACGAGTATCGCTGGGAGGAATACACGATGAAGCGGAAATGCGTGGTCACCGTCGTACTTATGTGGGCGCGATGCCGGGCAATATTGTGCAAGGCTTGCGCAAGGCAAGTGCGCGTAACTGTGTGATGATGCTCGATGAAATCGATAAGATGACGGTCAGCGCGCATGGTGATCCAGCAGCAGCGCTGCTTGAGATTCTGGATCCTGAGCAAAACTCGACTTTTCGTGATAATTATCTTGGTGTCCCATTTGATTTGAGTCGGGTGATTTTTATTGCTACCGCCAATGTTATCGATCAAGTCTCTCCTCCGGTGCGTGACCGTATGGAGATCATTGATCTACCGGGTTATACCCGTGAGGAAAAACTTCAAATTGCGTTGCGCTATCTGGTGCAGCGCCAGCGTGAAGCTAATGGTTTGCGCGAAGATCAATGCGCACTGACAGTCGAAGCGCTGGATAGCCTTATTGCCAACTATACCCGTGAAGCAGGCGTACGCCAGCTCGAACGTGAGCTTGGTCGGGTCATGCGTCATACCGCCTTACGCGTGGCAGAGGAAGCGCAACTTCAGGTGCGTGTCGATGCAGCTGATCTGGATACTATCCTCGGACCAGCCAAATATGAGTATGAAACTGCCTCGCGCACCAGTCTGCCTGGAGTGGCTACCGGGCTGGCATGGACACCTGTGGGAGGCGATATCCTGTTTATTGAAGCGACGCGGGTGAGTGGTAGCGGACGACTGATTCTGACGGGGCAGCTGGGCGATGTTATGAAGGAAAGTGCTCAAGCCGCACTGACCCTGGTCAAAGCACGTGCTCATGAGCTGAATATTCCGGCATCAATGTTCGAAGGGATTGATGTTCACTTGCATGTCCCGGCGGGGGCTATTCCGAAAGATGGGCCCAGTGCGGGCGTAGCGATGTTTATTGCGCTTGCCTCATTGTTTACCGACCGACCGGTGCACCATGAGGTGGCAATGACGGGTGAAATCAGTTTGCGCGGACTGGTCCTGCCAGTCGGAGGCATCAAGGAAAAGGTACTAGCCGCGCAACGAGCGGGCTTACGAACAGTGCTTCTGCCTGTACGCAACCAGAAGGATTTGCGCGATGTGCCAGAGACAGCAAAATCTGCCATGCAGTTTATTTATTTGGAAACGGCCGAGGATGCAATTCAGGCGGCACTGGGTCAAACTGGCCAGCACACAGCATCAGAATTCAAGCTTGTTTGAGTCTGAGAGCGCTTCATGCCTTGGACTACTGAGCATTATCCATCGGCTATGCAAAATTTGCCGCGGTTAGTTCGGCTAAAAGCCATTGCGATTGCTAACGCTTTACTGGCTGAAGGAATGGAAGAGGGGCGTGCGATCCGCATTGCTATTGCCAAGGCAAAGCAATGGGCCTGTCGCGGCTCTAGTTGATTCGGTTGAATATATGAATACACAAATAAGAATGGCGATCTCTTGTTGGTAAGCCTATCATGTCTCCGCTGAGTCGCCGTTCCCTTCTCATTACGATAGCTATTTTCGCTACGATTATTGCTGCATGGGGTGTGGAGTTACTATTGAGTCTCCCGGCTCATTGGCCATTTGCACATAGCCAGCCAGGTCATGTACTGGGCTGGTTAGGGTTGGCAGTGATTTTACTTACTTATGTTTACCCCTGGAAAAAACGGCATGCTCCTTCAGGAACCTGGCCCAAAAAGTGGTTCATGGCTCACATGCTGTGCGGTAGCCTGGGGCCAATGTTAATTTTGATCCACTCTGGCTGGCATCTACATGCAGGAGTCGCTGTCCTGGCCTTACTAGCGATGGGTGGCGCAGCAATCAGTGGTATTATCGGTAAAACCATTCATAGTGTTGCATTACGAATGTTGTCCAGTCAACAACGCACACTGACAGAGCAAGGGTTATCTCAGGAGCAGATTGGGCAAGTCCTTGACGATGCCGCATCGCAAGAAAGCATGTTTCGCATGTGGCAGATTATTCATGCACCGCTGGCAGCCATCTTTATAGTGCTAACCATTTTGCACATTATGGGTGCTATTTTCTTCACCGGGTTCTAGGTCATATGGCTTTCCATCCACTCCCCCGTCACACCTATCGAATGACTGTTTTGATCATTGTGTGTCTGTGTAGTTGGATTGCCTGGGGATCCTTTCATTACCCGGAAGCATTTTGGGCACCAGGTCATCTCAGTCGCTATCATGATCATATTGAGTACTGCACTGCCTGCCATACATCGTTTCGCGGTGTACTGGCAGCGAACTGTATCAACTGTCATGATGCTGAGCAATTTGCTGACGGTACCACAACAGTGGCCGAATTTCATAGGAACTACGTTACCCAAGGAAGAAGCTGTAGCGGATGTCATACTGAACACAATGGCTTGTTAGCCCAGATTACTATCACTACCTTAAATGGCTTCTAGGGGAGCCTGAACAAGTGCTGGGTCAAACGGATTGCGGCATTAAGCGGTGCTCAAAAACTTGTCTATCTATTCGATCAGTAGTTTTGCCGATAGGACGTTTCGCTAAAAACCTGCAAAACTTGTTTTTACTACGCTAAAAAACAGCATAGATACCTTCCGACATGTCTGCTGGTAATCTAATCCACTGCGCCAAGAGCACTCAATGTCGCTTTGAAAGTTTGATCAAGATCAATGTTCCCCATATTTATAACGGGTACTATCCCAATCGTAGTTTAAAAAACAATTTTAATTATCTGCTTATGCTAAAGGAATTTCATATGAAGATTATACACTTGGCTGCGATGGTAAGCGTATTGGTTTTGGTCGGTTGTAAACCATCGGCGCCAGAAACTCCTGATCCTTCAAAATATGGACAAACTATTCAGCCCTTCCATCAGATACCTGCGGAAGCTCAGGAAGGTCAGGGTAAAGCCAGATCAACAGAAGAAAAATCACAGTACTAAAGATTCGTCAGTGTTCTATAGCTGACGGGCACCATGCGAGCTCTAAGCTATAGAACTTTGTAGTTTGTTTTCTTGCCTGCTGATGCTAATTTCCACGCATGAACATCTTGTCAAGCTCAGCCAAGCTGATTCCGAACCAGGTTGGCCTGCCATGATTACATTGATCGGAGCGTTCGGTCGCTTCCATTTCACGCAGTAATGCATTCATTTCCGTAGTCGTTAATTGACGATTGGCACGGACGGAGCCATGACAAGCCATCGTAGCTAGAAGCTCGTTACGTCTACTGGTCAATAGCTGGCTGGCTCCAAATTCACGAATTTCAACTAGCACATCGCGAGCCAGTTTGACTGTATCAGCATCTTTTAACATCATAGGGACTGCTCGTATAACGAGGGAGGTGGGAGTAAGTGCCGCTATTTCAAAACCCAGCTCATTTAAAATGGCATGATTTTCCTCGACTGTGGCCACATCCAGCTGATCAGCCTGAAAGGTCACTGGCACCAGCAGCGGTTGCATTGGTAAGGTATGCTGATCAAGCGCTGATTTGAGCTTCTCATAAACAACGCGCTCATGGGCTGCGTGCATATCGACGATGATTAGACCTTGCTCATTTTGTGCCAGGATATAAATCCCGAGAAGTTGTCCCAATGCAAAGCCCAGTGGTGGAATCGGCTGCGTGGACTGAGTGGGGGGATTGCCAGGATTGCCAGGATTGACATCCAGTAAGTCCGAATTGCCACCGAATAAAGTCTGATAAAAAGCCGGAGGTTGCGCAATGGCCTTAATCGGTAAATTTACCTGTCGTGAATAGCCTATCGGAGGATGTTGAGAATTTTGGGTTGCCTGGGTAACGAGAGGAGAGAGGATTTGTGTATCCGATTTACGCTGGGGTGATGCTAATACCTTGTGGATACTGTGAAAAACAAATTGATGCACAGCACGCGCATCACGGAAACGTACTTCTGCTTTGGCTGGATGAACGTTAACATCAACATTTTCAGGGTTGATTTGAAGATACAGCACGAATGCGGGATGGCGATCCAGATGGAGCACATCACGATAAGCTTCGCGCAAAGCGTGAGAAATCAGTTTATCCCTGACGTAGCGGCCATTGACAAAAAAATACTGCATGTCACGAGCTGAACGCGAATAAGTGGGTAGTGCAATCATGCCTTGCAAATTGATATCAGCTGCCTCCTCGGAAACGGGTACGGCAGTCTGGCCAAATTCTTCCCCCAGCACGGCAGTAATACGTTGAGCGGTGTCTGCCGCATATAAGTGGCTCCGTGCCTTGCCATTGTGCTGCAGACTAAATGCGATATCGGCATGGGACAGTGCGATACGTCGGAATACTTCCTCGCAATGTGCAAATTCAGTGGCTTCGGTTTTCAGAAACTTACGACGTGCCGGTAGATTAAAAAAAAGATCGCGTACTTCCAGAGTGGTGCCAACACCTCGTGCCGTTGGCTCAGGTCGGCTAACTTGTCCTCCTTCTGCTTGAATATGCCAGGCATGTTTATCGCCAGACTGATAACTCGCTAATAGTAATCGAGAGACCGCTCCGATACTGGCGAGTGCTTCGCCACGGAACCCCAGGCTGGCTATTTTTTGCAAATCTTCCTGTGTGCTGATTTTGCTCGTTGCATGACGTGCTAACGCGAGAGGCAGTTCGCTCCCAGAAATTCCTTTTCCATTATCAGCTACGCGGATCAGGCTAAGGCCACCTTGCATAATGTGTACTGTGATCTCAGTTGTGCCAGCATCTATACTGTTTTCGAGGATTTCTTTCAGTACTGAGGCGGGTCGCTCGATCACTTCTCCTGCAGCGATTTGATTGATGAGCACATCTGGAAGCAGCTTGATTGCATTCATATGAAAATAAATTGAGTATGCATGGGCATTATTTTGCCCTAAAGTTATGATACGCTTGATAGAAAGTCACATACATAGTTTTACTGAAGCCGAGCAGGCAAGGAATTTTTGGCTGGAAACAGTGGAAACTTTCATTAAGAAACGGAAGTTTATATCCAGAACTGTTAAGCATTACATAGGATGCAACATAGTTATTGTCTAAATATTCAGTTAATACTATCCTGATGGTTAATTATTATTTGACACCGACACAGGAGTACCATGACACAAGATGAACAAAAACGTGCGGCTGCTCAAGCCGCCATTCAGCATATTCCGATTGGGGCAGTAATTGGCGTAGGAACCGGTTCTACCGCTAACTATTTCATAGACGAACTCGCTAAAATCAAGCATAAAATTGAAGGTGCGGTTGCCAGCTCCGAAGCAACGGCGCAACGCTTAAGCAAACATGGCATAGACGTATTGGATCTTAACACGGTTACAGATTTGCCCGTCTACGTAGATGGTGCAGATGAAATTACCAAACATTTGCACATGATCAAAGGTGGCGGCGGTGCCTTGACCCGTGAAAAAATTGTTGCGGCAGTGGCAAGAAAATTCATATGCATCGCTGATCAGAGTAAGTTGGTCAATATATTGGGTACCTTTCCGCTCCCAGTGGAAGTCATTCCGATGGCACGTAGTTATGTGGCACGAGAAATTACCTTGCTAGGCGGCCATCCGGCACTGCGCCAGGGATTTATTACAGATAATGGCAACCTCATTCTGGATATACATGGTCTGCAAATCCTGAATCCAGTTGAACTGGAAACGACGCTTAACCAAATAACGGGCGTCGTCACTAACGGATTGTTTGCCAGAAAAGGCGCGGATACCTTGCTACTGGGTACAGAAGAAGGTGTTGAAGTTATTACTGTTTGATATTTTGACTTGTAATCAAAACGTCATTGGCTACAGAGAAAGAGAACAGTTTTATCTGACTTATCAGAAGGTAGGATATGGCTAATATGGCTAATAAAGAACACATTTCGAAAAGATTTGATGCAGATCTTGAAGAAGTGCGCACCCGGGTGTTGCAAATGGGGGGATTTGTTGAAGAGCAGATTGAACATGCGATTGAGGCTTTAACTGATGGTAATGAAGCTATCATCGAGCAAGTAATTGCCAATGATCATCGGGTCAATGCCATGGAAGTTTCAATCGATGAAATCTGCAATCAGATCATTGCGCGCAGACAGCCCACAGCCAGTGATCTACGTATGATCATGACTGTCATCAAGACAATTACTGATTTAGAACGAATTGGTGATGAAGCTGCAAAAATTGCGCGCATGGCGAGACTTATTTATGCAGCAGATCGCTTACATGCACCACGTTTTGTAGAAGTTAAGCATGTTGCCAAAATTGCTCTGGATATGTTGCATAAAGCACTGGATGCTTTTGCTCGTCTGGATTTGAATGCTGCTGCGCATATTGTGCGCCAGGACGAATTGGTAGATGAAGAATTTCGCGCCATTCTTCGGCAGCTCATTACGTTCATGATGGAAGATCCCCGTAAAATTTCCACTTCACTGGAAATTCTTTTTGTGGCAAAAGCAATCGAGCGTATTGGCGATCACGCAAAAAACATGTCTGAATATGTAGTTTATATGGTTAAAGGCAAGGATGTTCGCCATGTCACAGCTGATGAAATTGAACGCGAAGTTAGAGGGTAAATTATTTGTTTGATTTAAGCCTGCCTAAGATTTAGGCATAGGGTTATGCGCGAATATTCCACACTGGCTGCAGTTGATCTTGGCTCCAATAGCTTTCACCTGCAGGTGTCGCGTGTGGTAGGCAAACAGCTTTATCCACTAGATAGTCTAAAGGAAATGGTTCGGCTGGCTGCGGGACTTACGATTGACAAAAAGCTGGATGAAGCATGTCAAGTGCGCGCCTTGGATTGCTTAAAGCGCTTTAGTGAACGTCTACGGGGATTTCCGACGCATGCTGTGCGGGTGGTCGGAACAAACTCACTTCGAGTTGCTAAAAATGCTTCTGATTTCCTGGTAAAAGCTGAGACTGTATTGGGGTTTCCAATTGAGATCATTGCTGGCCATGAAGAAGCGCGCCTCATTTATCTGGGAGTCGCGCACAGCCTGCCAGCTTCTGATAATAATCGGCTTATCATCGATATTGGAGGTGGCTCCACGGAATTTATTATTGGCACCCGCCTGGAACCGAATAAGCTGGAAAGCCTTTATATGGGTTGTGTCAGCCATAGTTTGCTCTTTTTTCCAGATGGAAAGATTACTAAAGGTGCCATGAAACGTGCAGAGCTTGCCGCGCAAACTGAAATACAGAGTATTACAACAGAATTCTCAGCTGATCAATGGCAGGAGGTTTATGGATCTTCTGGAACAGCGCGGGCGCTAGGCCGCATCCTTAAACTGAATAACTATGGTGATCGCAATAAAACAGAAGGTATTACGCTGGAGGGTCTGGAAAAATTTCGTGAATATCTCCTGAAGGTGGGTGATATCCGGAAGATTGTAATCGCTGGTTTACATCCTGATCGTACACCTGTGATTGCGGGTGGATTTGCCATCATGTATGCAGCGTTCAAGGCGCTAGGTATTCAGCGCATGCGTCTTACGACAGGTGCACTGCGCCAGGGTGTGCTCTACGATATGCTCGGCCGGTTCCATAATGAAGATATGCGGGAGGTATCTGTGCAGCAGTTTATGCAACGCTATCGTGTCGATCCTGCCCAAGCTGCGCGCATAGAATCGCTTGCGTTAGTATTGGGCAAGCAGCTTCTAGCCAACTATCCTGATGAGGAAATAGCAGAAGATGCGCTGCGTTTGTTGTCCTGGGCAGCACATCTCCATGAGGTGGGTATCTCAGTAGCCCATTCTGGCTATCACAAACATTCTGCCTATATTCTTGGGAATGCAGACATACCGGGCTTTTCCAAAATGGAACAGATGCACCTGAGTCAACTTGTACTCGTCCACCAGGGATCACTGACCAAGGTGAGTGAATTTTTGACCAATCCTATCAACCTGGCTCAATCAATCGCCCTGCGCTTAGCGACAATTTTTTACCGTAGCCGCACGAGTATCGAGTTACCTTCCATGAAAATACAAGCGGATAATGGTGCCTATGAGTTGTTTATTTCACAGACATGGCTGGAGCGCAATCCGTTAACGGAAACTTTGCTACGTGCTGAAATTGATGCCTGGGCAGCATTGAAAATTCATTTCTGTATTCAGAGTTCCTCTCCAAAGAAGAATCTTTCTTGAGTTTTTTATCCACGAATTCTGGGTGCGATTAACGCTGCCAGCAATCTGCTGCCGTTAACGATGGACTACCGCTGACGCCTTTGATGCCAGTATGCGTTAACGTCAGAGTGGCGCACGCATCACTGGTCATCGTGCCTGTCGGAGCAGCCTCCAGCGTGTAAGTGTTTTGTGTCGGCGTGCCTGCTGCAAACTGAATGGTATATTTTGCAGTGCCTGTCTTGGGAGACTGGGTGACAGGCAGCGTAAAATTGGTGGCATCGCTTTTCAGATCATACCGGTTCGCTTCGGTAAAATTACGTTCCAGTAGCTGCGCCATCTCCAGCAGAATGCCTTTAGCTTCGGCACGATTAGTCCGGCGTACATGTTCTTGATAGGCAGGCAGCGCCACTGCCGCCAGAATGCCAACAATGGCGACTGCGGTCATTAATTCAATCAGGGTAAAGCCTGACAATCTATTTTTTGGCGGGATCATTTGATTAATCATGTGTTTCATTATTTTTTCCTCCAAGCTTATACCCGCCTATTGTATTTGTTTCCAGGAGTGGCGTGGGTTAAGTGGATTGCCTTTGACTGTAATAGTTTCGATTAAACCAGTGGTTGAGCCGGCAATCAAGTGGATGAGGTTGCCTGCACTGATCGCGACGGATTCACTGCGCACACCATCGGAGCCCATGGCTGCGATCAGCCGATCCTGATTATTGAGCATGCCACTATCGTCAGTATCAAATTGAGGAGCGGCCAGCATTCCGCCTGTTTCTGCATTCAATAGCATGAACCAATTATGACCTCCCGAAGCACAGGGGTCACTGGAAGGAATGAGCGTGGTAAAGATAATCCGTCCGAAATTGAGCTGCGGCATGATAACCGAGCGTTCTCCTTGAGCACCTGGGCCAGGTGGCTGCAGTAGATCGAGGTACCACCCTTGCTTGGTTGCCCAGCTTACTAAATTGCTTGATACGGTACGTTCAAAAGGAGGCAGCACGGTTTCAGTCAGAATGGTCTGCTGTTGCAGCGTACTCCGATCTGTGGCGGATATTCGACTCTCGTTGTTGTCCCAGATGCCATACAAAGTTTGTATGTCGGCATTGGCATTGTCTCCCGAGGCAATGAACTGACCGGTGCCAAAATAAACGAGATGGCCACCGCTTGGATGAAGCCCGATTTCCAAGGGAGAGGTAATGGGTTGCACCTGATTGCTGGCATTCCTGGCGGTAAACAGAGGAAGTTTTGTATTACCAGATTTGTAGGCAACATCCCAGATCCCTGAATTAGTATGTGATAGATCGAATTTCCAGACATTACCTTGCAAATCTCCGGCATAAACAATATCGATGACTCTGTCACTATTGGTGTCGACTAACGCCGGACTGGAAAGGCCATTGCTGGTGCTGTCATTGGTTGCGATTTTCTTAATCAGCGCGCCCGTCTGCAGATCAATGATGTAAAGATAAGCGCGATCATTGGTGCTGTTGTAACCGTTGCTGATAATGGCCGCCCAGACACCGTTATTCAATAACGCGATTTTTGCCTGTCCCTGGGTAAATCCCAAATCAGAATCAGAAAACTCCCACAGCACGTTAGAAGCAGAAAAATTAACTGGATCGGTGATATCTAACGCGAAGACACTTTTTCCGCCAGTACCTAACGAACCCAGCAATAGGGTTCTCCAGCTGGGTGTCGCACCAATATAGGCATCGCCGGTGTAGGTGTTGCCATCAACAAAATAGCGATGCGTGTAATCGGGTGAAGTCAGCCAACTGAGTTTAGGATAGACTGCGCTGGGGATATAGCTGAACAGCTCAACCCCCGTTTCGGCATTAAAGGCATGGAGCATGCCATCGTTGGCGCCAGTATAAATAACCGGCATCCTGCTGGCATTGGCTTGAACATAGGCAGCATAGGCAGCTTGCCCTGCTGTCCCGCTGGGTAATGCGTCGTAACCAAAATTGAGGACTTTGACGAATAACAGATCGGAATTGACAATATCGCCGAGCAGGCCATTGTTCCGATTACGGAAACTCCCGCCTTGTGCCACTTCAGTGGTTTTATCCCCGCGCAGCCAGGAAATTCGACTCATGCCCAGGCCGTCCTTAGCCCCGCTGATGTTGGTGTTGAGTGCATTTTGTTGTGAACTGGATAGCGATGAAAAATTAGCAGAGGTAAACGCGAGCCCGCGCGTTCCATCATGGGTAAAGATGGTACGGCTGGCATGCGCTGGCAGCACAGACGAAGCTTCCCATAGAATTGTCCCTAGCGAGCCATTTGAACCCAATTCGTATGCAAACAGCTGTCCACTCCAGTCACTGCTGTTAAACTTGGCTTGATAAATATGAGTGCCATTGTTGAGCCGACTGGTATTCGTGGTGACTGCGGCGGCTGAACTTACTCTCGATGAGATATTGCTGAGAGCCTTGCTCAAATTGCTGGCAAATGCGGCAGGATCTTGTGCGCTAAAGAAGCCGCCCCGGCTATTTACCGCGGCATGCCATAAATCATCAATTTTGGCCGCATTACTGGCTATCGGATCAGGCCAGGTTTCTGATCCGGTAGGTAACGAGGATAACGCGCCCTGCACCCCCAGGCCGACAGTAAAATGGACCAGATGTTGCCAGAAGGCAGGATCAGCAACATTAGTCGGTACTTTATTATCCAGATTAGGGCGTAAATCGTTTTTCCAGTAATGCATGGCAATATCGGCCAGCGTGTCGCTGGAGCTGTCGGAGTAGGGAAGCGTCGGCGTATAGGTATAAGTAGCAGGCGTGGCATTGGGAAAATGATTCGTAAGGGTGTTTCCTGCTGTATTATCTGAATTCCCCACTGCTGAGAAGGAATCATCCCAGTAACCATCGGTCACCAGAATGTGGTAATTTTGCCGACATACATATTGCGTGCCGCCATTTGAGCCAGGCGTTTCGCCCCAGGGGCCTTGATCATCGGTACGCATAAAATAGCGACCTACACGGTTTGTTGCGTTGCGGAGAGGCGCTTCTGCCGTTGAAAGGGGATACCCATAAAGATTGTTGAAGAAGGCTGTCCTATTGGTGCCGGTAAATTGCCTTACCCCACGGATAATGGTGCCTGTTGAGACATTATCGATGCTCGTTTCTTCCTTATGGATTGCACCAAATCCTAACCGCATGCCACCGCCTTGAGCAGACAGCACTTTGCCTACTCCCGCACGCGACAACAAGGTACGGGAACGGTAATAGGTATACCAGTTGGCAAAATTCTGTATTTCCTCATTATAAGTACAAATGGGCGCAGCCGCACAGTCTGTCCGATTTATTCCACCCTGATAGGAGTTTAAGGTAGTTGATTTAATTTCAATCCTGGAATAGCTGTTTGCCGACAGAATTTCCCCGCCGTTGTAATTGAAATAAACCGCAGGATAGAATGTTCTTGATTCCTCATTAGATAAACTGCCGTCACTATTCAGCCAGAAAGCGGTTTGTGTCGTGCTGGCGGTGAGATTCCGGCAGCCGGCATTCGCCTTCATGGGATTGTGCGGCGCACAGGTGGGTGAGGCATTGCTCATCAAGGAACCATCGGCATTGCTCCACGGTTGGTATCTTACCGTGGGATCGTAATAAATTTTGTTGACCTGACTGGAGCGTAAAGCCGCAGCATAGGGATTATTTGGATCAAAATCAACCACCCGGTTATCGTAATCACCTCCACCATAAACCCCTGCCGTGCGGGGGAACAGATAGCGCACATTCTGAAGAACCCGTTCTTCCGGCATGATTTCAGACTGCATCGAGCCTGAATCATCCAGAGTAACCATGATATTAGGTTCAACAGCTGTGGTTAGAAATAAGGGGACATCTGAGAGAGTAAGGGTGGCTTGCGCGTGCCAGGGAACAAAGGTGATCAGGACAGTAGTGATACAGGCCCCAATAATACTCAGATGCTTCAATTTAGTTTTCCTTTATCTGCGGTAAGTGCTTTGTAATATCACGATCGCCGATTCAGTTCCCCCCACGCCCCTGGCAGTTACCCGGTACATGTTTGATGTCAACGATGTAGCGGATTGCTGCACACTGCCTCCGGTTCCTAGGGGGATGCTGACGAGCTGTTCGATGATATAGCGAGGTTGACTTGCTACGCCCGCTATCGTTGCATTGATGGACCTGCCTGAAGCAGGCCATCCTGACCAGGTGGCGACCGGATAAGAATCAGGAGGAAGGTTGCAGGGATCGTTAGGATTAGTGGGGTTATAACAATAAAGTCCCCCCGTTCCATCAAATAGGGGTAAGGTAATCTGTTCCAGAAACAGCTCGCCTTCTCTGAGGGCGGCCTCGGCTGCCTGGAAAGCCAGATTCTCGTCACGCAAATTACCCGCCATTTTTTCTTCCAGCATCGTGGTCTGCATGGCCGTTACACCTAGCAGCGTCATCATCACCAAGAAAATCAGCCCGGTCATGAGAACGACGCCACGTTGCCTCGATCCCGGTTTGATTTCATGAGTGATCATGACGGATATCCTCTGCCAGCGCTGATCAGGCTACCCGGTTGCGCAATGCCACTACGGTAGTAAAAGCCTGGCGTAGTCGCCGATCGGTGGGGGTCGTGGTGGCGCCGTTAAAGGTGTAGGGCTGTGGTTGGCTGGCGATGTTATTCTCTATCGACTGCATTAGTAGGCTAATGCGCAAGCTGACAATTTTTCCCCAATCCGTTACCGCATTTGCAGTACGATAGATATCTGCTGTCCAGTTATCATCGAGATCCTCGCCGTATTCAATCTGCATGTTTTCTATCCCCCTGACCAGTTCCTCCGCGTCACTCGCTCCAACCTTGCGATAAAGCGCCGGCCATTCACCTGCCATACGAATAAAATAGGAGCGGGTAGAGATCTTGAGGAGCTCGCCATCAGTAAAATCCTTGCCTAAGTCTTTTTTATAATTTCCGGGCGCATTTGTCGTGCCAGTGTTGTGTACGATATTGTCCTGCCCGGATGAGGTATTGATGTTCGTAATTTGGAAAATGGCGGCTGCCTGGCAATCCGTAACCAGTACAATATCGTCATTCTTGAAGCCACTTCCCATCGTCACTTTGAGATCAGCGGAACCGGGGCCATTTGCACCCCCTGGTTGTTGAGTCACTTTGGTGTCACTGCCATCGACGCCACGCACCACGATAATATCTCGTCCCCCTAGCGGGCTGGGAATTGCACCTGAGGGAGGGTCAGGTATCCAGGCGGTCGTGCTGGTTGCTTCGAAGCCTTCTAGCGATCGACCGAGATTCCATAAAAAATCTGTCGAATTACTCAGGGTATTCACTATTTTCGATGGCGGTATGCTATTTCCTGCGCAGCCAAAATAGCCGGCCATGCGGATATCCCTGGAAAGCACATGGAAGGCATAGCGGGCGTTTTCCTGCATTCTGGCCAGCGCATCATTGACGCGATAGGTTTGATGACTGGAAGTTAAGATAGTGATGACACCGCCCAGCAACAAAAGTCCGATGGTCATGGCGACCATGAGTTCAACCAAAGTAAAGCCATGCTGTTTTGCTGCCATTGCCTTCATGTTATAAGCGGGTGGTTAAAACAAATTGCTGAGCAGACAAGGTGCCGCGGCTGTCATCCCACTGGATGGTCACTGTGACGACATTGTTATCTACATGGATAGCGCCTGTGCCAGCAGGTAACCGCAAGGCCAGTTCACTTAGCCAATCGTCAAGATCTTGCTCGGCAACAGAGCTGCCGGAAGTTGCTGAAGCGCCTAGGGTGATGCTATAACTGCCATTCATCGCTTCCATTCGATTGGCGCGCATGCTGTCGAGAATACTGTAGGTCATCATCGTCGCGGTAGAGCGGAAACTCGCGCTCTGGTTATGGGTGAGTCCGGCAGATTGCAAGCCTGCCAATCCAAGTAAACCGATGGAGAGCACAATGACTGCCACCAACACTTCGATCATGGTGACGCCTTTCTGTGATCGTGCTAGGAAGTTCTCCTTGATCGTTAACATGATGAGACCTTTGTCACGTATGGCCGGCCCGTTTTATTGACGGTAATGCTGCGTCCTTGTGCACTGTTGCATAGCGTGAAAGTGTCGTTACCTAACCCGCCGCTTATACTTCCTTGGCTACTGCCATTGGCTAAGTAAGCAATCCAGTCTTTATAGTTATTGCCAGTAGTCATCGTGCTACCTTTTAATCCGGGAGAAACCCGCAATATTTGATCGTTACCATCGACTTTTCCTGCTGTCCCGCTATCACGGTATATTATCCAGCCATCCTGCCAGTTACTTCCGGTCGTGCAGTCTGTGCCACTGCTACTTTTGCATAGGGTTACCCGCATTCCACGTTTCACTGCCTCAGAGCGGCTGTAATGAAGTGCAGTGAGGAACTCATTCGATTGCGTCGACAAGCGTGATTGCACCATCATCGACTGATAGCTAGGCACAGCGATAGTCGCTAGAATGGCGCCTATGCTCAGCGCAATCATGAGTTCTAACGTCGTAAAACCGCTATTGGCAGGCATATTTAATCCTTTATCTTATGGGCGTGTGCCTCTAAAAATCCATTCTGCGGGTGAATCGCTGTGTCGTATGCTTGATCGTTCCTACCTGTTGTCTATGTCTGCTAGGCCTTGTTCGTTCATTGCGCGACCCCTTGCACTTCGTCCCATGAAAGTAAATGTTTAGTGATACTCTTAGCGCTCAACTCTAAATTTGTTTACGGCTAGCGCTTAATCAACTTTAGCCAAAGTTGCCAGGGCTCTTGATGCGCCTTGTTTACACATATAATCAACGATTGCTATATGAATGGAGTGACACAAGATTTCATTGTGATAGGTGCTGGAATAATTGGTCTTGCTGCTGCAGTGCGATTGCTGGAAGAAGGCGCAACTGTCACGATTCTGGAACGTGGCAAAGTGGGGCAAGAATCCTCTTGGGCGGGAGGCGGTATTTTGTCACCGCTATGTCCCTGGGATTATTCGGATGCCGTGACGCGCCTTACTGATTATAGTGCGGCTATGTTTCCAGCATGGGTGGCGGAACTGTATGCATTAACGGGTATTGATGCTCAGTACGAGGTAAGTGGAATGCTTGTGCTGCCGCCTTATCACGCAGAGGCCGCTCAAACATGGTGCATTGCACATGAGGTTGATGTGGAGCAGAATGTATTCACCCGGTTTCTACCATTTAGTGAACAAATCGACCCTCTTCATTTCAAAGTGGAGAGCTTGCTGTTTCTTCCCCGCATCGCACAAGTACGCAACCCCCACTTGCTATGCGCGCTACACAAGCAAGTCTTGCAATTGGGAGGGCGTATTATTGAGTACTGTGAGGTACAAGAAATCATCACCCAGAATAACCGGCTTCACTGGCTTGTCACCTCTTGCGGTAAATGGTGTGCTGATCGCTTTGTCATTACTGCGGGCGCATGGAGCAAACAAATGTTAGGAAAGCATGCGCTCGGTCTTGACATTAAGCCGATGCGCGGACAAATGTTGTTATACAAGTTTGAAGAACCGCCGCTGGGGTCGATTGTGCTCCAGGGGGATTTATATCTGATTCCTCGGCGCGATGGATATTTGCTCATCGGTAGCACAGTGGAAGACGTTGGCTTTAACAAACAAACGACGCCAGCCGCGCGCGAGCATTTATCTGAACGCGCCCAAAGATTACTACCACAGTTAAAGGCGATGCCGCTAATAAATCAATGGGCAGGTCTCAGACCAGGTTCGCCATCCAATATTCCCACTATCGGCCGCCATCCGCTATTGAATAACCTATTCATTAATAGCGGACATTTCCGCTATGGCGTAACCATGTCGCCGGGCAGTACTCAAATTTTGCTGAATGAGATTATGGGCAGATCTCAACCCTTTGATACCAGCCCTTATCAAAAAGGATGGGGGGTCTATTAATTTGCTTCGCGAATATATTTATCCAGAGGGATCGCTTCTGCCTTAGGAAGTGGAAATACCACTGACTCAATGACGCCACTTAATTCTTCTATGATGACATCGCTACCCGATTGTTTGGCGCCAATCTGTTTAAGCCTGTCTAGGACCTGTTGCACCAATATTTCTGGCGCCGAGGCCCCAGCAGTGATGCCAATGCGACTTTTTCCAATTAACCAGGCTTCCTGTAATTGTTCAGCACGGTCAACCATATAGGCTTCAACGTTGGCATTACGCGCCACTTCACATAAGCGATTGGAATTTGAGCTATTGGGAGAGCCTACCACAATGACCAAATCACAGTGCTTAACCATCTTTTTGACGGCATCCTGGCGGTTTTGCGTGGCGTAACAGATATCATCCTTTTTGGGGCCGATGATTTTGGGAAAACGCCGTTTTAATGCTTCGATGACACGTGCAGCATCATCGACCGATAAGGTCGTTTGGGTGACATAAGTAAGATTATGCTCGTTTCTAACCTGTAACTCCGCAACATCTTCTTCTGTTTCCACCAAATACATCCCACTATCATTTCCTTCCACCTGACCCATGGTTCCTTCAACTTCAGGATGACCCTCATGGCCAATCATGATGATCTCTTTCCCCTCTTTGCGCATTTTGGCGACTTCGACATGCACTTTAGTGACCAGAGGACAGGTCGCATCGAATATCTTGAGTTTGCGCGCAGCCGCTTCTCGCCGCACTGCATGCGAGACACCATGTGCACTGAAAATCAGAATACTTTCTTGTGGAACTTCTTCCAGATTCTCAACAAATACAGCGCCTTTTCTTTCCAAATCTTCCACGACAAAACGATTGTGTACGACTTCATGTCGCACATAAATCGGTGCGCCATGCATGGTTAATGCGCGTTCAACAATTTCAATGGCACGATCCACACCGGCACAAAAACCTCTCGGGTTTGCAAGCAAAACTTTGATCATTGGTTATTCTCCCTGAAGACAATATCTGGCATTACCGACAATAGGCATTCGTACATCCCCAATCATTCGGCCATACATACTTTAAGGTGATTATAAGATATCTGGTCAGAATATTTCATAAATTGACATGCGCTCTCTCTTGTCCTTTGATTAATAAGAAAGATTTTGTTCAGCCGGATGTATACTCATCTCACTTCAAAATTCGGCAGCTATACCTTCTCCCGCTGGGAGAAGGTCGGATGAGGGATTATAAAAACCGAATTTTGAAGTGTGATGAGTATATTTACGAAAAGTCTATCCGGCTTTCTGATATCGTTTGACCAGTTCTACTCGTTTCTCATAGGCTTCGCGAGCAATACGAACATCTTCCAGAAAGAGGGGTAATTCTTTAAGTAATAATGCTTGAGGGCCATCAACCAGCGCCTTGCTAGGTACTGGGTGGAAATCAACCAATATCATATTGGCGCCTGCGATAACTCCCTGGGCAGTTGCATGCATGACATCAAGAATTCCATCGGGTGAGCCAGTGCGGATCCCCACTGAGTGGGAGGGGTCAATACAAACCGGCATACGAGTCAGGCGCTTGACTACAGGAACATGCGCAAAATCCACAAAATTACGATGAGGGTCACCCATATTGGTTTTCATCCCGCGCAAGCCAAAAACCACTTTGCGATTTCCTTCAGAGGCCAGATATTCCGCTGCATTAAGCGATTCATCCAAGGTAATGCCAAAACCACGCTTAATCAGTACTGGAAAATCCTGTTGGCGGCCAACGATTTTCAATAACTCGAAATTCTGGGTATTGCGCGTACCAATTTGCAGTATCACACCCGTTGAGTTGCCAGTTTGATAGAGTGCTTCCCGAATCTCCTCAACATGTGATTCGTGAGTGACTTCCATGGCAATCACTTTGATCTCATATTTGCCAGCGAGATCAAATACATAAGGAAGACAGGCCTTGCCATGCCCCTGGAATGAGTAAGGGCTCGTGCGTGGCTTATAGGCGCCCATGCGGGTACAAACCTGGCCATGATCACGCAATGCTTTCATCATTAATTCTACATGCTCTAGCGTGTCGACAGCGCATAACCCAGCAAATACATTCAAGGTATCTTGACCAAACCGTACCCCGTTATAGTCGAAATAGGCCGGGCGAACATCATTTTCGTGTCGTCCGAGAACACGATATTCTTCAGAGATGCGGACTACCCGTTCGACACACGGCAGACTTTGCATATCTTCAAGCAATAATGCCTTGGTATTGCCAATCAAGTAGACTTCCGTCAGTGTCTGCTCAATACCCACTTCAGTATGGGCGCGCACAGTAATGCCTGCAAGATTGGTGAGGTAAGCAAGTAATTGCTTATATTCGGGGCTCTCAGAAAGCGTACCCGGTTTGAGAATAAGAATCATAAAAAATGCCTGATATAGTTTCCACGAGAAGAGGTAACAATGATTCGATGCCGATTTTAACTGAAATCAGAATGGGTTGCCATGATCTGTGCAACTATATATCTGGCTCATCTCTCTAATGTTAAGATATTTCTTGCAAGGCATGATATTTAAGTTTATGCCGCTTATTTTTTCTGGCTGCATTATTTAGTTAATTGAGTGCATCTTGTCCAAAAATGCAAAAAATGATTCCACTTTATTTCGAGCACGATGCCGATGTCGGCATCATTGGTCGTGGATCAACAATTGAACAAGCATTTGAAGCAGCCGCTCAAGCAGTGTTCGCCATTATGACCGATCTTGATACGGTACAGCCTGATACCTCTGTAGTTTTTGAGTTTGAAGAAGACGATCTCGAACTTGCTTTGGTAACTTGGCTCAATCTGTTGTTGGGAAAAGCGCGTGAGTTAGGCATGGTTTTTTGCCGCTTTCGTATTCATCGCCAGGGTAATCTGTGGCATGCCGAGGCGCTAGGTGAAAAATGGCATGCGGATTTAGAACGCGGTGTTGAAGTTAAAGGTGCGACTTTGACGATGCTTTCAGTCAAGCAAACCGGCGCAATGTGGGAAGCGCGTTGTGTGGTAGACGTATAAGATAGAGGAGGTACAAGATGGATTTACAGCAATTACATCAAATTCAGCCTTATCTGTGGACGCTTCCCCTTAAACCAGGCGAGAGTCGCAAGGAGATCTTGCTATACGGTAGCGCTCCCTTGCTGGTTAGTATGGACGATAAGGTACTTGAGCAAATTACCAACGTCGCATCGTTGCCTGGTTTGGTAGGCGCTGCCATGACCATGCCGGACGCACATTGGGGCTACGGCTTTCCCATTGGCGGGGTCGCGGCATTTGATGCTGAACAGGGCGGTATCATTTCTGCTGGCGGCGTTGGTTTCGATATTTCCTGTGGAATTCGTTGCTTGCGCAGTAACTTGAATGTGCAGGATGTGACCCCACGCCTTTCAACACTGGCTGACAGGTTATTCCAGACCATTCCGGCTGGTGTGGGCGAGGAAGGCGCGCTCAAGCTGGACACGAAACAGCTTGATCAGGTACTACTTGGTGGCGCGCGCTGGGCGGTTCAGCAGGGTTATGGCAGAGAAGCAGATTTAGAGTATATCGAAGAACAGGGGTGTGTGGCAGGCGCTGTGCCAGCGAACGTTTCGGAATTGGCCAAGAAACGCCAGCGGGGTGAAATGGGCACTCTTGGGTCGGGCAATCATTATCTCGAAGTTCAAGTAGTGGACCGTATTTTTGACGCTGCTGCTGCGCAGGCTTTTGGATTGCAGGAAGGTCAGATTATCATTTCGATACATTGTGGTTCGCGTGGATTAGGGCATCAAATTGGCACGGATTATCTTGTCATGCTAGCCAAGGCCGCTAGTCGCTGCGGCATTCATTTACCCGATCGCGAACTGGCGTGCGCGCCGATCAAATCTTCAGAAGGGCAGCAATATATCGGTGCAATGAATGCTGGAATCAATTGCGCACTGGCTAACCGGCAAATCTTGACGCATCTGACCCGTGAAACATTCAGGGAAGTTTTTCCAGACAGTGAACTCGAAACGCTATTCGATGTTTCGCACAATACCTGCAAGATAGAAAAACATGAGGTTGATGGTCAGTCTCGATTGCTGCATGTGCACCGTAAAGGTGCTACCCGCGCATTTGGTCCGGAGCATGCCACGTTACCAAAACGCTATCGCGCAGTAGGTCAACCGGTGATCATCGGGGGGAGCATGGGGACGGGCTCTTACGTGCTGGCGGGGAGTAGTGGTAATGCCGCATTTGCTTCATCCAGTCATGGGGCGGGTCGTGCCTTGAGCCGGCACCAGGCATTATCACGCTGGCATGGGAAACAGCTGATTAGCGAGCTTGCCCAGCAAGGCATCTTAATCCGTTCGCGCTCCATGCGTGGAGTAGCTGAGGAAGCGCCCGGCGCCTATAAGGATGTTGACTTGGTCGCAGAAGCGACAGAGCAGGCAGGGCTTGCCCGCAGGGTTGCCTTTCTTCGACCCAAGGCATGTGTGAAAGGTTAATTTTCAGAGGAGGCATCATGTATCAAAAAATTCTGGTTCCGGTTGACGGTAGCCCCACTTCAGAATGTGCACTACAGGAAGCGATCAGGCTGGCGCAGCAGCATCATACTCAACTGGAGCTCGTACATGTATTTGAGGATGTTCTTTACTGGGTAGATGAAAGCTATATCAATTATGCCGAACTGCAAGAAACCATCAGGGCAAGCAGTGAAAAAATACTGGCTCAGGCACAAGCGTTGGTACAGCAAGCGGGATTGGCAGCTGAAACAAAGTTACTTGAGGCAAAAAGTCAGCGGATTGCCAATATTATTGTGGCAGAAGCCGAGCGCTGGCAGGCCGAGCTGATTGTTATCGGCACCCATGGCCGGACGGGTTTCAGTCGCCTCGTATTGGGAAGTGTCGCTGAAGGGGTAGTGCGGGCGGCATCGATGCCCGTTTTATTGATTCGCGGTGGCTAACGCTCGGTGTCGGGTAGGCCGATATATCAAAATGTAGCATATTGACAGTTAAATAATTCATTCGATATGAAAGTGACGCTAACTAGCGGCGATGCGCTCGTGATCATCGATATGCAGAATGATTTTCTGCCTGGTGGCAGCCTGGCTGTGCCGATGGGGGATACGATCATCCCTGTGATCAATCGCTACCTGAGGCTTTTTCATGATCACGGACTACCAGTTTTTGCAACTCGCGACTGGCATCCATCCGATCACTGTTCTTTCCAGCAGCAAGGCGGCCAGTGGCCCGCGCACTGCATCGCCACTACTTCAGAGGCAGCATTTCACCCAGACATCGAATTTCCTATTAATACCCAGGTTATTTCCAAAGCGACAACGCGAGAGAAAGATGCCTACTCTGGCTTTACTGACACGCAGTTCAATGCCTTACTGCAGACATCGGGTATTCGCCGCTTGTTTGTCGGAGGCATTGCGACTGAATACTGCGTGCTCAATACTGTCAAGGACGCGCTGCAAGCACATTACGCGACTTATGTTCTCGAGGATGCGATCCGTGCCATCAATCTGAAGCCTGATGACAATTTGCATGCGCTGCGGGAAATGAAGCGCCTGGGTGCAACGCTGATCCTATTTGGGGCAATCGCTACGTGAATCCGCTTTCCAGTCCGCTCCTCGCTGATCTTTATCAGTTTACCATGCTGCAAAGCTATCTTGAGCAAGGCATGCAAGAAACGGCTGTATTTGAGCTATTTATCCGCAAGCTGCCGCCTGGACGGAATTTCATGGTGGCGGCCGGCTTAGAACAGGCGCTGGATTTTCTTGAAAACCTGAGATTCTCGCCTGAGGAACTCGGCTGGCTGGCCACACGCTTTCGCCCGTCGGTCATCGATTATCTTGAGCAGTTTCGCTTCAGCGGAGATGTTCACGCTATGCCAGAAGGGACCTTGTTTTTTCCCAACGAGCCTATCCTGCGAATTACCGCCCCGCTGCCGCAAGCGCAATTGGTCGAGTCGCGCCTCATCAATCTCCTTCATTTCGAAACGCTCATCGCATCCAAGGCCGCCCGCTCGGTACTGGTCGCGCCCGATAAGGTATTGGTAGACTTTGGTATGCGTCGTGCGCATGGTGCCGAAGCAGGATTGCTGGCAGCGCGGGCAAGCTATCTGGCTGGGTTTTCTGGCACAGCGACTGTGCTGGCAGGCGCGCTTTACGACATTCCCTTGTTTGGGACCATGGCGCATTCCTATATTCAGGCCCATGCGGATGAGACGACGGCCTTTGAACACTTTGCCCGCTCCAATCCGGATAATGTCGTTTTGCTGATTGACACCTATGATACTGAGGCAGCAGCCGGTAAAGTGGTTACGCTTGCGCCGAAACTTCATGCAGCGCATATTGACATTAAGGGTGTCCGCCTGGATAGCGGCGATCTGGCGGCGCATGCCCGCAACGTGCGCCAGATACTCGATCAGGGCGGTCTGCAGAGCACAACCATTTTTGCCAGTGGCAACCTGGATGAGTACCGGCTGCAGACTTTGTTATCAGTCAAGGCGCCAATCGACGGTTTTGGCATTGGTACTGCACTCGATATTTCCAGCGATGCGCCTGCGTTCGACTGTGCCTACAAGCTGCAGGAATACGCAGGTAAGCCGCGCCGTAAACGCTCAGAAGGCAAAGCTACCTGGCCGGGAAGGAAACAGGTCTATCGCTATTACGCGCCTCAGGGGGAGATCAGTCATGACATTGTGGCGCTGGAGGAAAATGATTCCTATGAAGGTCAGCCGCTCCTTGTGCCGGTCATGCAGGCAGGGCAGCGCATTCATGCGAAAATACCTTTATACGAGTTACGTCAGCAGACACTGGCAAGCTACACGCGCCTGCCGAAAGCCATGACTGCTCTTGATACCGCTCCCACTTACCCGGTCACGATTTCTACCGCCTTGCAGGATTTGGCGAAACAGCTCGATGCCGAAATGATGGCTCATCTGTAGCGAAATTAGTTGTAGTGGTTGCATGGCAACCGTGCATAAAGTTTCCGTAAACACCTAAACACCCACTGTACTCAGGAAAAGAAGCAACAAAGTTGTGCTATTCGTCCGATCTGTCGATTGGATAATTAGCAGATAATTAACCCGAATATTTCATAAATTGGCACGTGCCAATTTATGAAATATTCGGGTTAACGTTTTGAAAATTACTTTTGCAGGGACGCCTCATTACCTGCTGATTGGGTGAACATCAATCCTTGCTGAATCATGGCAATCCCGAGTAGTGATCAATAGAAACTGAGTTACCAGCTACCATAAACATCAAGTAGAAGGTTTTGCTTAGGAGCATTCGA
Organism: Nitrosomonas sp. Nm58; assembly: GCF_900107335.1. Taxonomy (NCBI): domain Bacteria; kingdom Pseudomonadati; phylum Pseudomonadota; class Betaproteobacteria; order Nitrosomonadales; family Nitrosomonadaceae; genus Nitrosomonas; species Nitrosomonas sp. Nm58. Next base: position 26,570 of record NZ_FNPQ01000012.1, read on the forward strand.
TGCCGCAAATGGTTGAAGGAGCTAGGCAAGGCTGCACTGACAATAGGAGAATTTTATGCAACGCATCTTCATCCCTCTTGGGCTTATCGTGCTTGGTTTGTCTGTTTGCGCAAGCACGGCTTTGGCCGAACCCAAGCCCGTCATTCCGGCTTGCACTTACCAAGACATTGATGTTAAAAAATACGGCTACGCGCCGTTCCAGAATCCTCCTGACATCCATTCCAAAGGCGGCGTGCTGGATACCCGCCTCAACGCCCAGTATACCGATCCCGCTACCATATCCATCGCCGGTTGCCCAGTCACCCTGCGTACCTACAATGGTCAGTTGGTCGGTCCCACTTTACGTGTCCGGCAAGGGGATGTCATCAATTTGCTGCTCGACAATCAACTGCCCAAAGAGACGGCAGATGAGATTCGGGCGCAGTTTGAGCAGGAGAACGGAAATGCCTATCTTGATACCATACCTGCTTCATTCAATACCACCAACATGCACTATCATGGTCTCCATGTCTCACCCACGGGCAATAGTGATAATGTCCTGCTGGACATCGCACCGCAAAGCCAATTTCAAAATGAGGTGAAATTGCCGGCCAACCATCCGATAGGCTCTTACTGGTATCATGCCCATGCCCACGGTTCCACATCTATTCAGGTGGGTAGCGGTATGGCGGGGGCTATCGTCATAGAAGATGACCCAAAGACCACACCAAAATCACTGCTTGCCGCTAATGCCAATGAGAAAATATTTGTGCTACAAACTATTCTTTATGATCAGAAAGGAGAGCTTAACAACATAACCAGCCTTTTTCCTGGCCCATCCAGGCCCACACCCAAGAATTGTAACCAAGATGGTGATAAAGATACTTGGCCGTGTTCACATCGCCGCATCACCATTAATGGGCAGATTGTTCCTGTCATCACCATGAAACGAGGTGAAGTGCAGCGCTGGCGTTTGATTGACACCGCTTTCCGTGAGTCTATTGCTTTCGTGGTAGAGGGTCATGATCTGCATGAAATTGCCTTGGACGGCAATTATTTGGGTCGCGTTGATACCTGGAAGGCGGGAGCGCCGATTGATCTTCAACCGGGCTACCGTAGCGATATCCTGGTCAAGGCGAGCATGAAAGCGGGTGATTATCGGATCATCGATAAGTCTACCGTGTCGGCTAAATCCTTGCGGCAGGCAGACGAGCCTGAGAATCTGCTGGCAATCCTGCGGGTTTCCAATGAGACCGAGGACATGGCTTTGCCGACCAGCGCGGAAATGGCTCCGCTGGCACCATTCGGCGACACTGATCTGAGAAAGACAGCCTTAGGTGTGCAGGAGGTTGTCTTCAAGCTCGGTCAAGACATGAAGGGTCAAAAAAACTATTTCCAAGTCAACTACCGCGCTTTTAGCTCCAACCATGTGCGTCAATTGCCGCTGAACGCCACCGACATGTGGGCGCTGACGACAGTGGGTGATCCTACCGGCGTACCGGAAGGTATTGGTCAGCCACCTTCCTTGCCGCCACCCCATGTATTTCATATCCATGTCAATCCATTCCAGTGGGTGCGGAAAGGGCCAGACGGCACCGACGAGTTGGTATGGAAGGATACGCTGTTGGTGCAGGGACCGGCCGTCACCAACATTTATACACAGTACCGGGACTATATCGGCAAGTTCGTGATGCACTGCCATATCCTGGACCATGAGGATTTAGGCATGATGGAGGTCGAGGAAGTCGTCAACGCAGTGGGTGGCGTTGCGAATCCGCATTCCCACTAAGCCCGGAAATCAAGAGGGCTTTGATGCAACCTTCTCCCTGCCGGGAGAGGGTTTTCAAAATTGACGTATTACGCTTAGGGAAGGTTTGAATAAATAGGAGAGGCGGGTACTGAGCCACATACACCGTTTTGAGATCTGATCAAGTCAAATCGGTGTTATCCTCAAACCATGGATGATCCCTATTTCACCACGCCAATTGCCCGGCATGTCTGGGAAGCCAAATACCGTTATCGTAAAAATACTGTGGTTTATGACGCCACGATTGCCGATAGCTGGAGGCGTATCGCATCTACCCTGGCCGCAGGAGAAAGTAGCCGTGAATATTGGCAAGCGCGCTTTTACGACATTCTGCATCGTTTTAAATTCCTGCCAGGGGGGCGCATTCAGGCCGGCGTAGGGACTGCGCATAAGGTCACGCTATTTAACTGCTTTGTCATGGGCACCATACCCGACGCGATGGAAGGTATCTTTAACGCCCTTAAGGAAGGCGCGCTGACGATGCAGCAGGGCGGGGGCGTCGGCTATGATTTTTCCACACTGCGCCCGCGCGGCACGCAAGCCTATAATGTCGGTTCAGTTGCATCCGGTCCGGTTTCTTTCATGCACATCTGGGACAGCATGTGCGCCACCATCCTTTCTACGGGCGCCCGCCGCGGTGCCATGATGGGGACATTGCGTTGCGACCATCCTGATATTGAAGAATTCATCGCAGCCAAACAGGATCGAACCCGGTTACGGCACTTCAATATTTCCGTGCTGGTCAGCGATGGCTTTCTGGCTGCGGTAAGGAAGGATGAAGACTGGCCATTGGTCTTTCCAGTCGGTGAGCATGCAGTGGAGGGTGAGGTTGTGCTGCAGGAATGGCCAGGTTACGAGCATTCCACGCCGTGCAAGCTATACAAGCGTATTCGTGCCCGCGCGCTATGGGAAAAGATCATGCGCGCCACCTATGACTATGCTGAGCCAGGCATACTGTTTATTGATCGGATCAATCAACTCAATAATCTTTATTATTGCGAGAGGATTCATGCGACCAATCCTTGTGGTGAAGTTCCGCTGCCTCCTTATGGCGCCTGTAATCTTGGTTCGATCAATCTGACGCAATTCGTTTGTGAACCTTTTACGGAGCAAGCGCATCTTGATATAGCAGCTATTGGTGCAACCGCAAGCACCGCCGTGCGCTTGCTGGATAATGTGATAGACGCCTCTAATTTTCCCTTACCCAATCAGGCCGCGCAGGCGCGTTGTTCCCGGCGTATCGGTTTGGGAATTACGGGTTTGGCCGATACCCTGATGATGCTGAATATACGTTATGGCAGCAAAGCGTCATTGCAGGCTGCGCAATCAGTCATGCAGGCTATTTGTCATACGGCTTACCGAACTTCTGTCGAGATTGCCCGGGAGAAAGGATCATTTCCATCCCTCGATCAGGAAAAATATCTTGCCGGCGCTTTTGTACGTACCTTGCCTGAATCTATCCGCCACAGCATTGCGCAACATGGCATACGTAACAGTCACCTGACGGCGATTGCGCCGACTGGCACGATCAGCTTGCTTGCCAATAATATTTCAAGCAGTCTGGAGCCCGTTTTTGATAGTGAGTATACCCGGCGCGTATTGGGGCTGGACGGAGGTTACTCGGAATATCAAGTAGTCGATTATGCGGTTGCTTGCTGGCGCAAGATGCGTGGCCATGAGTCTCTACCTCCCTCATTTATCAATGCGCACCAGCTTCCACCCACCGATCACCTGCAAATGCAGGCAGCCATACAGCCTTATGTTGACCAGGCCATTTCCAAAACCATTAACGTGCCAACGGATTATGACTTCGGAGCATTTCGTAACCTCTATCAGCATGCTTATGACCTCGGTTTGAAAGGATGCACGACCTTTCGTCCTAATCCGGTAACAGGTACCATTCTAAGCCAAATAGAAGAAGAGCAAACAGCGTTGCACTGTTGTAATGTGGAACGTGAGGCGGATTAAGCTAGTAGACCGTTCCAGCATAACGGTTACAGAGAACGCCGTTCGGCCTGAGCCTGTCGAGGGCCGATGTCAGTTGCTTGGGGGTTCGGCAAGCTCACCGAGAATGGTAAAGGTTTTACCGGAACGATTCACTGATTTGCTGGCTAATCCTCATCCAATGTTTCAAAGCGATCGGTCAGATAATCGATCAAAGCCCGAACGGAAGGCAACAAACCGCGCCGTGAGGGAAAGACCACATGAATAATTTCGCGTCGTGGCGCCCATTCTGGCAGTAAACGTATGAGCTTGCCTTGAGCGAGCTCCTCTCGAACCATCATGGCAGGGAGTTGACGATACCGATTCCAGCAAGCGCTGCGTTGCGTAACGTGATCATGTCACTGGTCACCAGGCGGGGGTAGATGAGACACTGCGACCTGTTGTCGATGATCTGCTTTAGTCGTTGCCCTTGCTGGTTGCTATGCAGGGGAGGCATGAAAGGAGAACGATGGTTGGGATAAGTGACTCAATTCTGTGACACACCGAAAGGTAACGAATTTTTTGAAGTTTTGTGCCATCATGATTGGACGCAATCTTATTTTATGATCATTTGTCAGTCTTTTTGGGCGCGTATTGGTGTCTGGGCATGGCAATTTCGCAAAAAAAAGTAGATGTGCTTGCTATGTGCGAGGGTCGCATGCGAACTGCCTACCGGGTTGGCGGCTTGATCAAATCCTACTAGAGGAGGGAAGCATGGAATTCGGCATCGTGGGTTTGGGACGGATGGGTGGCAACATGGCGCGCCGTCTTGCCCGACAAGGCATAAAAATCGCAGTAATGAACCGCACCTTCGACGTGACCGAAGCATTGGTCAAGGAAACCGGACATACGGCCTGTGTAAACTATCCGAGTCTGGTTGCTGCGCTCGAAGCACCGCGCATCGTATGGTTGATGCTGCCAGCCGGTGAAGCGACCGAAACGGCGTTATCCACGGTGCTGCCCTTGTTGTCGCCCGGTGATTTGATCGTGGATGGCGCGAATGCGCACTACAAGGATGATATGCCGCACGCTGCACACTGTGCGCAATTTGGCGTCGAATTCGTCGATGCCGGGGTGTCGGGCGGGGTATGGGGAATGGAAAACGGTTATTGCATCATGTTTGGCGGATCGGACGCTGCGGCGGCACGCTTACAGCCGTACCTGCAGGCGCTTGCACCCACGCCGACGAGCGGCTGGCTGCATACCGGTCCGGTCGGTTCGGGGCATTATGTGAAGATGGTTCACAATGGCATCGAGTACGGCATGATGCAGGCCTTTGCCGAGGGTTTTGCATTGATGCAGGATAAATCCGGTTTTAATCTTGACCTCGCGGCGATCTCCGAGCTATGGCGACACGGCAGCGTGGTGCGCTCGTGGCTGCTTGATCTGTCCGCTGAGTTCCTGGCGGAGGATCAGACGCTCGCTGCGATTCAGCCATTTGTGACTGACTCGGGTGAAGGCCGCTGGACGGCGCTTGCTGCGGTCGAACAGGGTATTCCGGCACCAGTCATGACGCTCGCGCTGGCGATGCGTTTCGCCACGCAAGGTAAGAACGACTATGCCGCGAAACTGTTGGCCAAAATGCGGCAGGGTTTCGGCGGTCATGCGGTCAAGGAGCATTGAGATGAATGACTCGAAGGAGCGCCAATCCGGGGATTTGCCGTGCTCATTCGTGATTTTCGGCGCAACCGGCAATCTCGCTTCGAATAAGCTGCTGCCAGCGCTGTTTCATCTGGAGGTGGCCGCGCGGTTGGCGGAAAACCTCTCCATTGTTGCTTTCTCGCGCCGCGGCTGGACGCTCGAAAGCTGGCGTGAACACATACGCAACATGCTGGATAATAAAGTTAAGCACAAGCTGGAAGGTGCGGTGTTCGAACGCTTCCTGGCTCGGTTCCGCTACCAGCAGGGCGATCTCAATGAGGTGGAATCATACCGCGCGCTAGCAGCCAACCTACCGCCCGAATCAGCGTGCTCGCGTACGGTGTTCTACCTGGCAATTAAACCATCGGAGTTTGCCGCGGTGATCCAGAACCTCGAAGCGGTCGGGCTCAATAAGCCGCGTGGCATGAACCGAGTGGTGATCGAAAAACCGTTCGGTGAAGACCTCGAATCTGCACAGGTGTTGAATCGTCTGTTGCACCAGTATTTCGATGAGGAGCAGGTCTACCGCATCGACCATTTCCTCGGCAAGGAAACAGTGCAGAACCTGCTCGTGTTCCGCTTCGCCAACACACTGATTGAGCCGTTGTGGAACCGCAATTTCATCGACCATGTGCAGATCACGGTGGCTGAGTCGATCGGCATCGAAAAGCGCGCCGATTACTACGATCGTGCCGGCGCGCTGCGCGACATGCTGCAGAACCACCTCATGCAGCTGATGACCGTAGTGGCGATGGAGCCCCCGCCCGCACTCGAGGCTGATGCGCTGCGCGACGAAAAGGTCAAGGTATTGCGCTCAATCCGCCCCATTACCAAGCGCGCCGTCCATGCTCACGCAGTGCGCGCACAATATGCGCGTGGCAGCATCGACGGACAGGCAGTGGTGGGTTACCAACAGGAGGAGAATGTCGAGGATAATTCTCTCACCGAGACTTTTGTTGCCGTCAAGTTTTACATCGACAACTGGCGCTGGCAGGGTGTGCCGTTCTATCTGCGCACAGGCAAAAGACTGGCGAAGCAGACTTCGATGATCGCGATCCGCTTCAAGCATCCGCCGCGGCTGCTTTTTCGCGAGACACCGCTGGAATCCATCGCGCCGAACTGGGTGCTGCTGTCGATCCAGCCCGAGAAATCGATGCGCATGGAAATTCACGTTAAGCAGCCGGGGCTCGATATGGACACGCGGGTGATGCAGATGAACGCGAGTTTCCTTAAAACTGACGAGCAGGCGCTTGATGCTTATGAAACCCTATTGCTCGACGTGATCGAGGGCGACCGCTCACTGTTCATTCGCTTTGACGAGGTGGAATGGGCGTGGCGGGTTGTCGATCCCATTTTGAAGCATTGGCTGGTCGAACGCGAATTTATTCCTGCCTATGCGGCCGGAAGCTGGGGTCCGGCAGAGGCCAATCGCCTGTTTGACAGCGACGACCAGACTTGGCGCAACGAGCTGTGAGTGCTTGAGATATAGCTTGCGGCATCAGAAAACTGGATATTTTCGAAGCGATTATGGCGATATGCGTTGGTTCTTCGACTATCCCGAAACCGTCAGTGAAAAGAACCTGGAACACATTAACCCGAATATTTCATAAATTTGGGTTAAGTGCTTGAATGGCGGCGTTGCGGTGTCGCATGGCTTTCCAAGGTGAATATTTTGTCGACCGGTTAACGGCAAGCATGCCGCGGAACACGGCCCGACAGCGCCTGCATGATGCAAGGATGCGGCCATGATCACGCTCATGGGCATGACGGCAGCTATCTTACTGGCTGGGCCTTGACGGGCAATAGGAGCAACTCAGCTTTAACAATCCGTGGGATATCGGCCCCGCGCTGGCCTCTTTCATTCACGCATCTAAAATCTTTGCCTTGCACTGTGGAGCAAGGCCACCGCGCATGATGCATGCTGTCACGCCCTGTACGGACAATCATCTGAAAGCAATTCCCAAAACCCATCATGATTGATGAAAAAAGCAACGAGCTATCTGATTGGGATCCTGCATTGATCGTTTATCGTTCTTCATATAGAACAATGATGACTGATTATGCGATCTATTCAGATGACTATTCTGCCTGTACACTGGTTTTTATCCAAATATCGGATAAACACTGTAAGGAGATGACGATGAAAACGATTCTAGGTGTTTATGATGCACCCCCTCTCCATTGGGTGGGCGATGGCTTTCCGGTGCGATCGCTATTTTCTTATCGCAACCATGGAAAATTACTGAGCCCGTTTTTGCTGCTGGATTATGCGGGTCCGGCTGATTTTACGCCAACTGAGCAACCGCGTGGCGTAGGGCAGCATCCACATCGTGGTTTTGAAACAGTTACCATTGTTTACCATGGTGAAGTGGCGCATCGGGATTCAACCGGTCAGGGCGGGGTGATTGGCCCCGGCGACGTGCAATGGATGACTGCAGGCTCCGGCATTCTGCACGAAGAATTTCATTCCGAGCCATTTACACGTTCGGGCGGCCGGCTTGAGATGGTGCAGCTATGGGTCAATCTGCCTGCCAAGGACAAAATGACTGCACCGCATTACCAGGCAATCCTCAAAACAGATATTCCAGTGGTCATGCTACCTGATGAAGCGGGTATCGTGCGCGTAATTGCAGGAAATTACCTAGGCCATGCAGGATCTGCGCGCACGTTCACACCCATGAATGTTTGGGACTTGCGCCTGCATCGTGGAAAGTCAGCCGAGTTATCGTTACCAGAGGATTGGCGTGCGGCGCTCATCGTTTTGCATGGGGCGGTATCGGTCAATGGGGAATCACAAGTGAAAGCCGCGCAAATAGGGTTGCTCGATCGCATCGGCAAAACGCTATCGCTCGCAGCTCAGGAGAATGTGGTAGCGCTTCTGCTCAGCGGCGAGCCCATCGACGAGCCAGTTGTTGGGCAAGGTCCTTTCGTCATGAATAGTCAGGCTGAAATTGACCAGGCAATCGCGGATTTTAATAGCGGGCATTTCGGGCAGTTGTCCCATTAGGCTTTTCCCTGCCAGCCATTTAGTTGGCAGGGTATCAATCTGTACATTCAATTTATAGGAGATAGAGCGATTGAGCGCGCCAGTTAATTTCAATGGAACAATACCTGCTATCGAGCCAAGTGATGCAGTAATGTTGTTGATCGACCATCAAAGTGGCTTGTTTCAGGTAGTTAAAGATATTCCGCTTCTTGAGCTGCGGCCAATGTAGCCGCTCCGGCGTTACCAGAAAGCTCAGCAAGTAGCTAGAGAGGGAGAATTGATAGATTCTCAGCGTTGATGTTGTCTTTTTTTGCATAACATAAAGGAGTAATAAAATGGGCAATTCATACAATCGCCTCGATAAAAATAACGCGTTGGTTGCACTGGTCGATCACCAGGCTGGCTTGCTGTCGCTGGTACGTGATTTCGAGCCGGATAGATTCAAGAATAACGTATTGGCTTTAGCTGATTTAGCCAAGTATTTTAAATTACCGACCATTCTGACCACCAGTTTTGAGGATGGTCCAAATGGCCCGCTGGTACCTGAGCTTAAGCAAATTTTCCCGGATGCGCCCTACATCGCCCGTCCTGGACAAATTAATGCCTGGGACAATGAAGATTTTGTTAAAGCGGTCAAGCAAACGGGTAGAAAGCAATTAATTATCGCCGGCGTCGTTACCGAAGTTTGTGTGGCATTTCCTGTGCTTTCCGCTTTGGAAGAAGGTTTTGAGGTATTTGTTGTGACGGATGCCTCAGGTACTTTCAATGAGGTTACGCGCGAGGCTGCCTGGAGCCGAATGGCAGAAGCAGGCGCACAGTTGATGAGCTGGTTTGCAATAGCCTGTGAACTGCACCGTGACTGGCGAAATGACGTCGAGGGTCTCGGAACGCTGTTTTCCAATCATATTCCCGATTACCGTAATCTTTTCACTGCTTATACTGCAATCAAAGCGAGTAAGTGAATGAATTGAGAATAGCCGGGAGCAGTGGCTGAGCCTGCGCTCAGCCACAAAGGCTGTTTTCTATGAAATAAATTATGAAAGCGTCTCGCGGTCACGATAAGGATTATCGGCGATAGGCTGGCTATGGAACGTTTAGTGCAGGATTGCCCTGATTATGACCCAGCGGGTCGATAAGATAACGAAGGAGTTGAATAATGGTGAAGTCCAATGAAATCAATGTGCTGGGGATTTCTGGCAGCTTGCGGGAAGGCTCTTATAATACCGCAGCCCTGCGGGAGGCGGTACATCTTGCGCCTGCGGAGATGCATATTGCCATAGCGGATATCTCGGAAATCCCGTTGTATAATGAAGATATCTACGCTAAGGGATTTCCCGCGCCAGTGGAACGCTTGCGCGAGCAAATACGGGCTGCCGATGCGCTGCTTTTTGTGACACCAGAATATAACTACTCCATGTCCGGCGTACTCAAAAATGTGATTGATTGGGTATCGCGCCCACCAGAGCAGCCTTTTTCTGGCAAGCCTGCTGCTGTAATGGGCGCTAGCCCCGGCCGCTTTGGCACGGCGCGTGCTCAATATCATTTGCGGCAAAGTGTGGTGTTCCTGGATGTACGATTACTTAACCGGCCAGAAGTAATGATTAGCAATGCGCAGAATGCTTTTGATCAGAATGGCAGATTGATTGACGAATCAACGCGCGAGCATATCCGGGGGTTGCTCAAGGCGCTTCACGACTGGACGCTCATGCTGAAGCGGTAATTTTATGCGTTAACCTAGATTCTTCGGATGGGTGGGGTTGGAGTGTTCGGTGTTACGGGCGCAGGGCAAGGTGCATAGTTGCTGCCCGATGGCCGGTCAAGCTTAGAAAAACTTTAATTTCTTGCTGAGCAAGATGCTTGCTATAATATTTTTTCTAAGAGAGATGGTAATTGCTTAAAACTCAAGTATAGCTATTTGAGAAAAGACGGCGCCCGTAGCTCAGTTGGATAGAGTACTTGGCTTCGAACCAAGTGGTCGTGGGTTCAAATCCTGCCGGGCGCGCCAATTAATTCTTTTAGAATGCTCCTGTTATATTCATACTTAATGTTGTTTTAAACAGACGTTTTTTATCGTTCAGCAGCGAGTCTGACTAAACATCCGGCTATGCGTTTGTTTTTATTTAGTAAAATAATGCTCATTCTTTATATGCCAGTTGAGGTGCCCGCTAACCCGGATTGCTCATGTTTTCCTGTTCTCTTCGCGTCTGATTCCAGGCAATAATTCCACGGATGCCGAAGCTTTCTCTAATTATGGCGATGGAAGCCGAAGCGCAAGGCTTGGTTGACGCTTTGACTTTGAAGCCATTTGTGCCGCGCCCGTTTTATGAACGCTTGCCGCTGAAGTTTTATCGTGGCATTTATCGAGATCGCCCGACGGCCTCCCTTGAACTCACTATCACCGTCCCCGGGAAAGATCCCCGCTATCAGGTCGATAGCATCGGCACGGAACCGGCGGCGGTTGCTGCATTCGCAACTGTGGCGGAATTTCATCCTGATATTTTGGTGAGTGCTGGCACTGCCGGCAGCTTTGCTAAACACGGCGCTTCCATAGGAAAGGTTTACTTGAGCGAGTCGGCCTTTTACTTTCATGACCATCGCATTCCACTTCCCGGCTGGGACAAGTTCGGGAAAGGTGCTTATCCGTCACTCGATGTCCGTCTCCTAGCGCGTGAGCTCGGTCTTTCGCTCGGTAATATTTCCAGCGGTAACGCTCTTGATTTTACTGATCAGGATCTAGCGGCGATCGCGGCTCACGGCGCGATTCTTAAGGAAATGGAAGCTGCTGCCGTTGCCTGGGTGGGGTACATCACCGGTACGCCGGTGTTCGCAATCAAATCAGTCACCGACCTTATCGATACTCACCCTGACTCGCCAAGTGAATTCGAAAAAAACTTCGCTACTGCCGTCACCAGCTTGACTGACAAAACTCTGGCGATTATCGATGCGCTTGCGTGCGACTGGCAGTATTTGCTCGGACAAACACTCACTGCCGCAGGATATCAATTCAAGCGCTGTAAATAAACACCTTCCATGACTCCTCATATCTTAGTCTATGCTATGCTCGTAAGAACTGACATGATTCGATAGAATTCACCAACCTAGTAGATCGTTTCAGTAAAATATATGCAAATAAATCGCTTGACCTAATCTTATAGAATCCATATTTTAATCAATTGCTTGTCAGTTAGACAAGCTCACCGAGAACAGTGAATGTTTTGCTGAAACGATCTGCTAGTTAAGAGATAATTTATCTTAACTGGAGATTGGGGAATGATTACGAGAAATAAATATTTGAAGAAGTTTAAGTTGAATGCTATCGTTTGGTACTTGATCAGGGTTACCCAAGAATAGAAGCTGGGAGGAGTCTGAATACAAATGCCAAGGTCAAGGTCAAGATAGGATAGCAAATCGATTTAAAAACGGCTTTCCAGTTTGAAAGCGGCATAACTCATTACTTTTGGCTAGTGCTTATTCGCCCCAGATAGAGCGATTTCAACAATACCTCATTCGTCGGGAATAAGTCTCGATTCTTGATAATCTTGCGGGAGCCTGCTCTATTCGGGCCTTTTTGCACCAAGAAGGTAAGGGTGCATTGTCGAAATGCAGTAAATTACGAGTGTCTATTGAAATTGACTCACACACAATGACTCGCATCAAAAGATTTCATTAATTATATGATTTCTTCCCAGGAATTCAGGTAAGAAATCACCAAGGAAAGTATATTTACCTTGGTAGCTTCCTCGTATTTAAATGGATGATGCCATAATATGATTATGGCATTAAGTGCTCTTCTTCCTTTTTTGCTTCATTTCCTTCTGCTGGTTTTTCATTATCTCCCTCATTAGCCAATTTGCTGCCGACATAGCTTCCAACTGCACCACCTACTAAAGCCGGCATGACCGATTGAAGGAATGATGGATTTCCAGCTGGTGCGTTAGGTGTTGATGTTGGTGTTGGTGTTGGTGTAGATGCACTTGAGCCGGTTGCAGGTAATGGCGCAGGTTTGCTATGCGCTGTATCCTGTGCTTGTGCTGAAGTTGAATGATTCGATGTATCAGTTCTCTTTTGTTGTGTGGTGGCAGGCTGAGAACTGCTTTGCTTGGAAGTAAATGCACCTTTTGATACGCTGCTTTTGCCTCCTTTTGCATAAAGACTATTAGCCAGCATCATGGAAACCAAAATAGCAAAAAGTAATCTTCTCATTGTAAATGCTCTTATTCCTTAAAATAGCGTTCTAATATATATAGATGCAGATTGAAGTAGTAAACGTTGGTGGGTTTGCAAAATAAAAAGCCCCAAACATTACCAGTGCTTAGAGCTTGACAATTTGTTAGTATCAAATTTTGATCTTAGCAGATACCAATTAATATACCAACAAGTTTGCTGGCAGTTATTAGTGGTTAATGGACTATAGCAGATATTAAACAGCCAGCTAATCCTTGAATATTAAAGATTCATGGAAGATTCTGGATTTCTTTGAATGTTAAGTTGGTGCCCGGAGCCGGAATCGAACCGGCACGGACGTTAAGGTCCGAGGGATTTTAAGTCCCTTGTGTCTACCAATTTCACCATCCGGGCAATCAGATCTAGAAATTACTTTCTCTTTTCTATCAATATCTTAGTATTGTAGATAATATCACTAACAAGTGTAATTATATCGCGAAATAGCACCATTGAGCATTAATTATTGTGAGAGGATTGTGAATCCATTTGGAATAAAATAATGCTGATTATCACTCATTTCAATGGGGGGATATGCTTGTAATTAGCCTATATTGTTATTGTATTTGAAGAAAGTATTTTCTTCTGAATTGTCAAAAATATGGATATACCTGATTAGATTGAAGCTTGGCCATACGTTCTGTGCAGATAATTAGAAAATTTTGATCATGTTTAGAGTAGTGCCGGCAGGGAATCTGCAGGAATAGTTAACGCCATCAACGCAAGATATGATAGTTGCGGTGGGATTAGGATTATTGCTATTGAAATCAGCTCTTATATTTAGACTGATATCCATAGCGCTTGCTCCTGCAATAGTAGCAAATGTAGCAGTATTTCCAATTCGTGTGCCGCTTAAGGCCATCCAGGTAGTATCTGGGTCTGGGTCAATGATTGCTGCGATCATCTGACTTGTATTTGCATTTTCATGCAGGGTTACATAATTAGTGACAGAACCATTAATACTAATCATGTATATACCGTCAAATTGACCTGCTGCCTGCGATGTGATTGAAAATAGTGAAAGCAAAACAAATAAATACAACTTCTTCATTTCATTGATCTCTCTTCAGATTTAGATAAGTCATTATATCGTTACGATGCGGGATGTGATTATGCTATTTGCAATATCATTTTATACGTTTTATCAATCAGCTACTACTGATCAATACTGCAAATAGAATCCTTTGTTTACACAGGATCTAGGATACCCTCGATATTGGATGGAGGATTATCAATAGGAATGCCCATTCTTTCTTTGCAATGGTAAACAAATGCGAGATGAGAGCAAGTTCTAGCTTGGCTGTTCCAGGTGCTACTTCCTTTAGACGTACATCTCTATATTTAGCGAAATCAGCAGACTTTAGTGAAGATAGGCTACGTTTGGAAAGCCGGTGTTTAATCCACATAGTGATTTGCTCTAGTTCTCTGCTAATTCCTTTCTTGCTGGGTGTTACTTCATTCCTGTAACGAATAAGGGCTTCTGCAAGTGTGGTATTTTCGGCACCGCTAGGATTTATAAAAATGCCCTTGTCCATGTCTGACTCAATATTACGAATCCAGATATAAGCATCTTTCTGGGCAATAAAGAATTTGGAAATGGTTGGATGTCTTTTACGTCTTATTTGAGTATTCCATTTACCTGAAGCTGGCTTGCGAACTGTTGCCATATTTCACCTCGCTATGAATGAGGTGTGAATAGCAAAGAGTTGAGGAGTTCCTAATTCAGATAACTAACTGATATTTAACCTGGATTAAATCGTGAAAACGTTGGTACACACATATTTTAAGCCCCTTGTGTCTGCCAATTTCATCATCCGGACAATCAAAATATGCTGCATTTTCTGGAGGCGGGGGTCGGAATCGAACCGGCGTAGACGGCTTTGCAGGCCGCTGCATAACCACTCTGCCACCCCGCCATTTATTTCTATGATCAGAATGTGGTCTGTATCGTACCACCACAATGAATAATGCGATATTGATTTTTTAACCGCTGGCTATAAAAATCTAATTTATCTAGATGGAGCGGGAAACGAGGCTCGAACTCGCGACCCCAACCTTGGCAAGGTTGTGCTCTACCACTGAGCTATTCCCGCAAGCTAGAGTTTTACGTACTTAAGAACAACACAATTCAGAAACAAAGAATGGATTATAAAGATGCTGTTTATTTTGTCAAGAAACGTATCAATCCAGTTTCTGGAAATCAGTATCGTTTTACGGTTCGGTTTGTCATAGCAAAACATCCTGTAACCATTTGCTGATATCGACCAATTCCTCAGCACACACAGAATGTTCCATTGGATACTCATGCCATTTGACTTGGTAGCCAGCCTCCAGTAACTGCTGCCTGGAAGCTTTTGCCAAGTGGATTGGGATGATGGGATCATGGCTCCCGTGAGCCATAAATATAGAGGTGGGCGTATTAGCCGTATGTGCTTCCTTTACGAGGGTATGCGCTAACGGTAGATAGCTTGATAATGCCATAATCCCCGCTAATTTGTCTGGATGACGAAGACCAACCTGCAAAGCCATGACACCTCCTTGAGAAAATCCAGCCAGCACAATATTTGCAGAGGGAATTCCGCGCTGATTTTCTCGTTTAATCATTGCCATGATCGCTTGCTGGGAGCTGCGAATCCCTGCTTCATCTTCATGATGATCCAGGTTTATATTTTTGATGTCGTACCACGCACGCATGACAAGCCCTCCATTGATGCTTACTGATTGTTTAGGTGCATGAGGGAAAATAAAACGTATCGTGGTTTCGGGTGGCAGTTCAAGTTCTTGTATAATCGGCACAAAATCGTTGCCATCAGCGCCGAGGCCATGCATCCACAAAATAGTATGAGTTGGATGTTCGTCTGATTCTATTTCAATTGCAGGTAGAAAATCTGATGAAAGGATAGGCATGGTTGAGGTTAGATTGACTTGATTAGGCAATAGGATTAGATTTGCAAAAATTTTATACTGGATACAGGAGATGTGCATGAAACGAAGGGATTTTATCAAACTGATCGGTGCAGGTGCTACCTTGCTTCCCACTGCGCCATCAATTTTTGCGCAAACCACGAGCCCTACCAAATGGCGCAGTTATCGCTTGTCATATCAAGTGACTTTGCCTGCAACGGGCAAAAATGCACGTCTCTGGCTGCCACTACCAGATACCAATGATACACTATACCAGTTTACACAAGGGAGTGTATGGAGTGGTAGTGCAAAATCGGCCAAGTTTTATACGCTTCCTCAAACAGATTTCCCAGCTTTCCATGCTGAATGGAATGGTAATGGTGAACGTCAAGTCACTGTGAGCAGCATCGTCAAGACCGCTGACCGGCAAGTTGATCTGCATTCTTATCATGCACCTGCCAAAGCGGTAATTCCTGACAATATCAAACGTTTCCTGCAATCAACTCAACAAATACCATTGGATGGTATTTTGCGTCAAACAGCTTCTTCAATTATCAAAGACAGCAATAAGAGCCATCCTTTGCAGAAAGCCCGGATTATTTACGATTGGGTGATCGATCATGCAAATTATGATAAGAGTGTGCGTGGCAGAGGAAAGGGTGATGTCAAGTTAGTGATGGCGAATGAAAGCCTGAGTGGAAAGTGTGCGGATATTAATGCGCTTTTCGTCGGATTGGCACGCGCTTCAGGCATTCCTGCACGACACCAATACGGTATACGGATAAACGAATCAGCTCTGAACAAGAATTTAGGTAAGTTTGGCGATATCAGTACAGCTCAACACTGTCGTGCAGAGTTTTATCTTGCTGGTCTTGGTTGGGTGCCAGCTGATCCGGCTGATGTATGTGAGGTCATCGCATTGGAAGGGCTACCTCGAAATCACGATCAAGTTAATGCTTTGAGAGAGAAATTATTTGGCGCTTGGGAAATGAACTGGGTAGCCTTCAATCATGGTGAAAATATCACCCTAGGGCAGAATAGTAATGCAGGTAAGGTGCCGTTTTTCTTGTATCCGCACGCTGAGATAGATGGACAGCAACTGGATAGCCTCGATCCGCAGGCATTTTCTTACAAGATTATTTCGGCGGCGCTTGTTGGTACTGGCGCCAAGTTGTGAAATCAATAAATAATCGATTT
Source organism: Nitrosomonas sp. Nm58 (assembly GCF_900107335.1). NCBI lineage: Bacteria > Pseudomonadati > Pseudomonadota > Betaproteobacteria > Nitrosomonadales > Nitrosomonadaceae > Nitrosomonas > Nitrosomonas sp. Nm58. Next base: position 43,288 of record NZ_FNPQ01000012.1, read on the forward strand.
GCCGTCAAACTTATACTTTGAGTTCGTACGAATAATACAATACAGCGTATTAGTAAGACGGCATATGAGCGTATATAAATTTGCGCTAGCGCTCTAGCTTATCTCGTTTGTCTACAACCTTCGCCCATTCATCTGCATCTGCTGGCGCATCTTTTTTCTCGATGATAGGTTTCCAGATCTTGGATAATTCTTCATTGATTGCAATGAAACCGCGTTGATTTTCAGGGACATCGTCTTCAGCATAAATCGCTTCTACTGGACACTCGGCCACACATAATGTGCAGTCAATACATTCATCCGGGTCAATTACTAGGAAATTGGGGCCTTCGCGGAAGCAATCCACCGGGCATACATCGACACAATCAGTATATTTACATTTGATACAACTTTCAGTTACTACATAAGTCATGATGGAATTCCTTGCGTGGTGCTTATAAGAATCAGAATTCTAAATTTTATCAGAAATTAAGGGTACTCTACTACTCTATCAGCAGCCTTCTCATCAAGAAAATCAAAGTAAGACTATAAAAATACATTACCTTAATGCTTCGAAAGTAAATCTCCAGTAATTTCCAATATAGATAGCCATTAAATTTACTCATACTTACTAATATCCATTCTGTGCTAAATTTGGCAAATTACTGAATTGAATGAATTATATGCGGGCCATCGTGGCGAACTGCCTATAGAAGATACGATGTGCTTTGCAGAAACTTTTTGAATAATAAAAATTACCTACTATGAAAATTGTTACCTGGAATGTTAATTCACTAAAGGTTCGCCTTCCGCAGGTCATTAATTGGCTAGAGATCAATCAACCAGATGTATTATGCTTGCAGGAAACCAAACTGCAGGATGAGTTCTTCCCAGCCGCTGAAATCGCGGCGATTGGTTATCAATCCATTTATACCGGACAGAAAACGTTTAATGGTGTTGCACTGTTGAGCAAGCAAAACGGAATTGATGCTGTCAGAGCTATTCCCAATTTGGATGACTTGCAGAAGCGAATCATCGCTGCGACCTATGGCGATGTACGCGTGATCTGTGCGTATGTGCCCAATGGGGAAAATATTGAATCGGATAAATATCAATATAAATTAAAATGGCTGGCAGCACTGAATCAATGGCTCGGCAAGGAATTAGAGCGGTATCCGCGATTAGCTTTGCTTGGAGATTTTAATATTGCTCCGGAAGATCGGGATGTGCATGATCCTGACTTGTGGAAAGATCAAGTGCTTTGCAGTGAGCCCGAGAGAAATGCCTTTCGGGAATTATTGAACCTTGGTCTTGTTGATAGCTTTCGTTTATTTGATCAGCCGGAGAAGTCGTATACCTGGTGGGATTACCGCATGCTCGCTTTCCGCCGAAACAGGGGGTTGAGAATTGACCATATTATGCTCAGCAATGAGCTAGCCAGTATCTGTAAAAGCTGTGTCATAGATAAGGAGCCCAGAAAGCTGGAGCGGCCATCTGATCACACTCCTGTTATGGTTGAAATTACCAGCAACCTGAATCAACCTTAATCTGCAACTGCCAGGACAGCTCAGTAACCGTCAGATCTGAATTAGTGCATGTTGGAGAATTGCTGCTTCGATCACGTCAATTTCACCCGATTTCAAACCTTTCAGGTTCTATCTATCAAGGATTTATGATTAACCGGGTAGGAGTGAGCTCGTCATTGACGCAAATGTAGGCGCGTAATAAACTCCGTACCTTAGCCGCCGAGGCTTAGTCCTAGCTAAAAATTGCAGACTGTAAAGATTTATTTTATCAATCAAAGGAAATTGTAATGGGTTTTAGAAAAATACTTACAACCAGCATTGTGGCCATGATGATGTCGTTTGGTGCGGGTAACCATGCTCTTGCAGCAGGAGCTGCGCACTTCAATGATAAGGGAGAATTACTCTTGCCGCAGAATTATCGTGAATGGGTCATGGTAGGCACGCAGGTTACGCCGAACGAACTAAACGAAGGCAAAGCGCCATTTACTGAAATTCGAACCGTGTATGTTGATCCAGAAAGTTATGCGCATTGGAAAAAAACGGGAGAATTCAGAGATGGCACGATGACTGTTAAGGAACTGATCAGTGTAGGGGAACGTAAAGGTCCAGGCAGTGGCAACGGCTATTTTATGGGTGATTACATTGGACTGGAAGCATCAGTCAAAGATTCGAAACGTTTTGCCAGTGAGCCGGGATACTGGGGATTCTATATTTTCTATGTGCCGGGTACTCCTCTGGTAGCGGCTGCAAAAAACCTGCCGACTCAAGAATGTGCGGAATGCCACAAAGTTAACGCCAAAGACGACCTTGTTTTTACTCAGTTCTATCCGGTTTTGCGTGCAGCCAAAGAAACTGGAGCTTCGGGTGTGCTCGCTCCAAAGTAATTGCGCAAACAAACCTTCATAGTATTAGCAACAAATCAAAATATCCGGTTTTGTAACAAATAAACTATTCGCTTTTCCACGTATTGAATTGTCATCATGATTTATTGCGTGGTCGCAGCGGCAGGTTCACGCAACAACCGTTTTTATTCTGTTTCATTTTCTTGTGCAGAGAGTCATAACTGGCAATTTTCCTTGGTCCATGGAAGATTGCCAGTTGCTAATTTAATTTTCAGAGACACCTCATCAGTAATCACGGTCGTTTCCAAAATACGACCATCATCTCAAATCGACGTATCGTTTTTCAACCAGCATCTTGTATCAGTTTATATCCGGCAGTGATATTCGTTATCAGGATGGCGCTATTGCATCGAATGCAGGCCAATCATATTGCCTTCAGTATCCGCGATCAACGCAATAAAACCATATTGACCAATAGACATCTTTTCTCGCACGATTTGCCCTCCGGAAGCAACCGCACGAGCAGCCTCAACGGCGCAGTCTGCGCACATAAAGTAGACCAATACGCAATTTCCATTCGATGGACCGTCTTTCATCTTGACCAATGCTCCGGAAGCTCCTCTTCCATCCTTTGCCATCGGAAAAGCCCACAACTCTATTTCTGCTCCAGGGGGACTATTTAGGCGTTCCAGCTTGACCTCGAAGACAGATTCATAAAAGCGCTTAGCCCGATCGATATCTTTTACATAGATTTCAAACCATCCGACTGGATTATTGTTCATTTGAATATCTCCTGAAAATGCAAGGCATTTATAACCACATGAATAAGCACAGGATTCCTGATTTTTATGAGCTACCGATGCTGTCTGTTGCTGAGTTCTTTGTTTAGACTACTTAAGATGGTATAGGATGGCAACTAAAAAGTGAGAAAGTGAGGTGCTCGACAGCCGTTGCCAGTTTGACAAAAAGTCGCTGTCTCGCGGTAATGCGCTCAGATATCCATTCAGCGTATTTTTGGTAAACCGTTGTATCAGAATGAATCCTGCAAGTCAGGTTTTCTGCGCGACGATAGCATAGCGCCCTTTGTCACGCCCTGTCGTGGGTAAGTTCATGAATTCCCCAATCACTATTCGACAGCCCAAGCCATGAAGCATACGTGTAGTCTCCTCTGGTGTATTGGAGTCGTAGAAAAATTCCTGTCCAAACATGTGATCTGTAAATGGCGGATGCGCAGAGCCGCCAACCGTAAGCATGATCTTTCCGCTTTTTGGCAAATGTTCAACAACCCTGTGCAGTATTGTGGCGTGCATTGAGCGGTCAATGTGAAACAGCGAATCCCAGATGATGGCAGCATGGAAATCGTCACTGAATTGGTGCTGCTCAATGGAAGAGAGCACCCACTGTTCGTCGGGGAAGCGTGCCCTGGCTAGTTGGATGAGTTCCTCAGCTTGGTCAATACCGAGTACCCTGTGACCTTTAGAAATAACATACTCTGCCATCGGACGCCCAGTACCACAGCCGATATCCATCACCAAAGCATTATCCGGCAAATCGGACAGCAGCACATCGAGATAGTTTTTCTCTCGCCCGTAGAATTCTTTACGGGCTTCATCCCATTGACTGGCAATCTTATTGTATGAATCGCGGTTTATATTTGATCAATAGACATCTTTTCTCGCGTTATTTGCCTTCCAGAAGTAACCGCACGAGCGCCCCGAACTGTAACGAATTATGTTTTCTATACGAAAGAAGACAGTTTGTTAGAGACGACGCCAATTAGTAAAGCCCCAAATATTGACAAACCAGCCTTTACATAAACACGCCAATTACTTCTCCAGAACTCTTCGATTAGGTTTTTATCACCCCGGTTTAGATCGAGGTACGAAATCTCCGTATAGCTGTCTATTGTCTCCTCAAGAGTTTTAAAAGTTGACCACGCGAGCCACATTAGAATGTGGAATCCACCCACGAAAACTATAGCGAATCTTAGCAATTCTTCTGTAGTTGTTTTGCCGACTATGAGGCTTGGCAGTGCAGACAGCGCAAAGTAAATGGTTGCGATACCAATTGAGACTCGACCAATTTGTGGCAGGGTGTGTGAGTGACGTTGGAGCCAGCGGGCAGATTTTCTCTCCGGAGACTTATAGCAACCTTTAATCCACTCGTCAAATGCTTCTAAGAAGGCTCTGGCGATTACATAGTCAGCATACTCAACCTTCACTTCAGCAGTATGCCCAGTCATGAATCCATAAATTCTGCCGCGAATGAAGAGTGGCGTCTCTTCTTGAAGTTGCCGCATTATTGCAACACGAGAGGACAGCCTGATTGTTACTGCATATTCCTGTGGGCGAGTTAGGCCAGGGAGCAGAATTGAAAAATTGTATTTAAGGACGACACTTACTGTTGGGCTGGCAGTGTTCGAGTTATAAGCATGAAACCGTTCAAAGGAAGTGAACTGTTCCTTTCTTTCCTTTTCATGGAACACAGTTACAATTTCATTTGAGGCAACAATTTCATGGACGTCACATAACTGCCTCATTTTGTGATGAAGTTGCTGAATTTCATTAAATGATACCAAAAGATTTTCGGAGTACCGCTTGCGGATTTCCTCGGTCCTTCCCGTAACTTGGTGATAGACATCTTGGTATACCTTAAGCGAGACCATTGACTCGCCGCGTTCACCATTTACGCGTACAACATTTTCACCTTCATCTGCGTGCTCTATCAGTTCGCCCATTGGGCCCTCCATGCTTACAAGAAAACATAATTAAAATTAGGCTTGAGAGATGATGACGCAATAAAATACGTCAGAAATAATGCCAGATTACGGTAGGTCTCACGGATATCTCCTTGTTTTTTAACAATAGGATAATCTGGTGTTCAAACGAACAAATCCTATTAGATTTACGAGTTTCTTGTCTGAATCTTGGAATTTACCAGTATCACTTCTTCTCCATAGTGCTGATAAACGCATTGGCCTCATTGATCGATCTCTCCATCGAGGAAATCAGCGAGGATACGTCAGACTGGAGTGTGCCCAGTTCACCTTTCAGCGAAGCAATCGCTTGTGCGTTAAGGTTGTGCTTGAGGAACATCACTTGGTCCTTGAATACCGTCAGCACGGGCTTGATTTTGGTTTCGGCATTTTTCATGGTGGTGATGAGTTGCTGGTAGTGCGCCCGGGTGGCGATCAATTTATGCTGGCTGCTGCGTTTGAGTGAAGCGTTTGAGTACTGAGCGATTTCTTGTTCCCATTCGGTGAACAGCGCTTCGGAGACATCTTCGATGGCGCTGATGCGATCACTGACTTCATCCGCTTTGGCGGCACTGGCTTCATATTCGCTATTCAGTTTGTTGTAGACCGCTTCCAGGTCACCGCCTTTGAAATTGGTCACGGCAGTGAATTGCTCGAGCGCTGACTTGAACTGTTCTTTGGTTTCCTCCTGGGTGTCGCGTGCTTTCTCGACCCGGTGTACCAGCACGTCGCGTTTGGGAATGCCGATTTTTTCGAGGCCGCCGTAGTATAGGGTGGAGCAGGCGGCGAGGAAAAGTAGTAACGAAATAACGAAAAAACGGGATAAATAATTCATAAAGTTCTCCGGAAAAGAATCAGTTATTGAACAGCATAATCAACGCAGCACACCCCGCCGCAGCAATTGCCACATGACTTTGAAGCCCCAAAGGATGGGATGGCGTCGCAGCATGGGGGTGATTTCAACACGGATGCCGCTATGGCGTTCGATTTTCCAGGCAGCGTAGTTGAGGTAGTCGTGAAATGTCAATGTGGCTTTACTCAAACGTAGAATCGAGAGGATTCGCCCCTGCCAGCGCCTTAACCGCCAGTGAAGGCGGGCACGCCGATTGTCCGATGACGTGGCATGGCAATGGTAATGCCCATCGGGTTGTAGGGTGAGCAGGCCGTTTAGAGCAGGCAGGGCCGCGGCAGTCAGGCGTGCATAATTATCCAGGCTGATCTGGCTCAGGTGACGGGCGCGCGTTTTCCGTTCAGCGCGCAACTCTGCGGCGTAGGTCAACATTAGACCTTGCGTCCAGATTTCTTCGGTATCCAGTACGCGTGCCTCAAGCGCTAACAGGCTGGATTTTAGGAATTTCACGACCGCTTGTGCCATGGCCACATTGACGCGCTGACGGATAAGGTCATTCTGCGCATAAAGCAGCCGTGCCGGCTGGGCGAAGCGCGCCCAGAGATAGGGATGAAACCAGAATTGATTGCCATACTCGAAATCGTCGGTTGAGAGGACGGCATACTTGGCGCGGAAGGTTTTTCCCTGCTGGGTGACTTCCAGATAAAACACATTGGGCGGCAGCCAGGCATTCAGGTAGGCCAGATAACGTTCCGGGTAGGCGTTGCGGTAATCGTTGATCAACACATAAAAATCAGCGATACCTTCGGTCAGATTGCTCGTGTGCAGGCAGGAGCCATACAGGACGACGGCATCCAGCGAGGCGCCGAAGTGCTGTCTGATAGCATCGACCAGATGTCCGAAATCGGGTGAAACCACCTGAGTATTTTGCAAAGCGATGGCTTCTACCAACGGTGCGGGCACTTGCTTAACAGGAGGTAATTTGTTTTCTTTCATTGTTAGCCCAAATTACAGTACGAGAAAAGTGATGGGGCCGCTGGCCGTTATACGTAATGGACCATGTTGGCGCGAGGCATAAAACAGCTCGCCATCCACGATATATTCATCCTCCAGTGATAATTCCAGCATCTGGGTATTGTAGCTGACATAGCCGTGTTCTTTTTTGAGGCTGTGGCCATGCCCTGCAATCAGCGGCCAAATCGAATACCAGAATTTTCTGCTATGCTGCCGCACAAAGGTCACATGCAGGGGCGCTGATTCTTGCCCCCAGTAAGGACGTATGCCCATCAATAGCTGTTCCAGCGCGCTGACCAGCACTAATAAGTAGTTTTCTTGATGCTTTACACCCGCTTCGTCTACGGTAGTGATTTGCGCCGGCGCCCATTCGGGTTGTGGGCGTCCGAGAAACGTACCTAATAAAGAGCGTAAGACGACGAGTGCGGTAAAAATATTGCCGGTAATGCCTGTTTGTTTGATGCGACTGCGGGAGAATCTGACTCCGCGCGCAATCATCCCGAGCCCAAAAAACATGCCATAGACTTTCTCGCGTCCTGTTTGCTCAATGCATAATACCGGTCGTTCAACGAGTAAGAGTGCTGGTCGTGGAGCAGGTTGTTGCAGATAATGCTTTAATCTTTGCAGGATATGATCAGGTTTGTCGCGGCTACCCAGATCCAGTGCGGTCATATTGGTGGTTCCGCCCGGGATGATGGTCAAAACCGGCCATTGATTGGGGGATAACCAGGCAAACAGACGGTTGAGTATGCCCTGAAAGGTGCCATCCCCCCCGATGATGATCAGCCAGTCAATTTTTGCCTGGATCAGTGCCTTTACGGAAGCGTCGAAGTCTGAAGCATTGATCGCTTCCCACTGGAGAATATCAGGAAGCTCGGTTAGTATTTGCTTGATCGCATGATGGCGTTTGCGTGCCTGCCCGCCCAATGGGTTGAGAATCAGCCCGATACGGGCTGTTCCCGTTTCCAGGCTATGGATTCGTGAGGGTGCTACCATTTTTCTCGGCAAGCGGGACGCGGGTAAATACTCTGACGGCCAGTTGTTGTCTGTCCTGGATCGGGTCGATCGCTTCCATCCATGAAGTCAATGATCCCTGCTGGCGCCGGGTTTGCCAGGCAACAATTACTCGCCATGCCAGGAAAAGTGTGGAGATCACATGCCAGCCAACAATCAGTAAGAAGCCGATATCTGGCCGATCAGCCAGCCAGCTGAGTGTCATCAGAATCAAATTGGGATTGCGTCGTGCGGTTATCAGGCGATTGAACGAATCGATCTGTTGCCAGATGAACATCACAAAGGGGGCAAGCCAGAATTCAAATAATCCTTCGCAGAGACGTCCGCCGACATAGCTGGCAAACATCAACCAGGCTAATAATTCCAGATTCGCCAGCGGCACTGCGGTTGTTGCTAGTCCTGCCCCCCAGGCAAGGTACCATAACGGCGGATGAACAAGGTCCAAGCCATGGTCCATCACGTCGCCCAAGCGACTCGAGGTGAGTGTGACGCGTGCCAGCTTGCCATCCACGGTATCCAGAAAGGTCATCAGCCATCCCATGATCAAGCCGCTTGCATAATAGCCATACCAGAAAGCGATCCCTGCGAAAACGGCCAATATCAGGCTAAGCAGCGTCACTTGATTGGGTGTTACCTTCCATCGCACACAGAGGTGCGTTGCCCAAAATGCGGGTACTGGCCATAGCCACTTGGTGACCAGATCGGTTACGCCTTTGTAGGAGCCTGCAAACAGCTCCCATTCAAGCGCTTTGCGATTGGCTACGCTGATCGGCAGTACGTAGGGTGATTCTTTTTTCTTCAGATTCTGCTGGACACCCGTTTGCAAGTCTTTGAGGGTGTATTGCTTCATCCCGGAGATCGCTGAGGTGTTGGTGCCGCGTAAGGCTTCGAGCAGGGCCGGTACGTTTTTTCCTTCAGTGCGTATGGCAACCGGCGCGCTGCTTTGATTACACAGCACGATGTCTTCTTGCAGATTGCTCAAAGCAGCGATTACTCGGGCATCAAACAGATGGTCAGCACGCAGCAATAGCGCAGGCGCGTCTTCTGGAATGTCTGTTAAGTTGTCAGCCAGACGGGTTTGTTTGAGGGACGTGGCCAAACGTTGCAGTCGTTCGCGACCGCTCAATCCCCAGAGATTAATTTCGCTCTCGCCAAAAATATAAAGGTAAGTTGTCGACATGAAAAAATGATTCGAGTGTACGCGAGAATTAAAAAAGGTCAAAAAATTCGCCGCAGCCAGAGAACGGCCAAGGTAATGAAGGTTAAGCTGGGAAGAATAGAGATCAGTCCCACGTTCAAATGTAGCAGCAAACCAGCATTAGCAATGATTTGATCGAGCAGGTAAATACCTACTCCGATGACGGCAGCCAAAACCAGTTTACCCCCTAGTCCCTCACGAACCGAACCAAAAATTAATGGAATAGCCAGCAATATCATGGCGATGGTCATGAGTCCACCGCTTACCTTGCGCCATATGGCCATGAAATAAGCATCGGCTTTCTGACCGGTCGCTTGCAGAAATTCTGCGTGCCGTATTAATTCCACAGGAGAAAGGCTTTCAGGTGGTTTGGTCAAGGTGACAATATCTTCCGCTTTAAGAAAAGATGGCCATTCGACGGTACTGGCACTGGCCAGGGCGATATTTTTTTCTGTGAATACTCTGACAGTCACATCGTTTAATTTCCATAATGCGTTATCGGAAATATCCGCAAACTCTGCATGAGTGTGCGTGGCGAGAAAGCCCTGTTCATCAAAATGCATAATCTCGATATCAATCGCTCTGCTTCCAGGCAGCATTTCACCGATGCGTAAAATATTACGTTCATCGCGTGTCCAGATACCCAGCCCCTTTCCAAGCTCAGCAGTTTTTTTCAGCGCGATGGATCGGTATGCAATGGCTTTTTGCTGAAGCTGCGGGGCAATAGATTGTTCCATCACCGCGATAATCAGTAATAAAGATAATCCAATGCCAACGGGCACCATGCTGATCTGAATGGGTGACATGCCTGTGATGCGTAAGGCTACCAGCTCCAGATTGACAGCTAATTTACCCAGTGCGCCAACCGTACCCAGCAGAGCGATAAACGGCGCAATCTGAATAAACCGGCGTGGCATCAGCATGATAACGTACAGAAAAGCATCCCTCGTTTGGTAGGTGCCTTTGCCGACATCATCAAGTTGTTCCAATAAATCGAAGAAACTAAATAGCGGTAATAACACAATGGTAGCGATAATCATGCCCATCACTACCTGTTTAGCGATATAACGGGAAGCGGTTTTCACTGTCTTCTAAGCAATTTTTGTCTTAATCCAGGCAGAAGCAGTCCAGCGATAATGAAAAGCAGCAGATATAGCCACCATATGCCGGGTATAGCGGCGACTACCTGTTGTTCTACCCACGTTTGGGCCAGGCCGCTGAGATTATAGTAGATAGCAAACACGATAGCAGCAACCAGAAAGGTTTTGTCGCTTTTGCTTTGACGTGGCGCAACGCGTGTAAATGAGACAGCGATCAAAGCCAGCAGAATGGTCGCAACTGGGCGAGAAAGCCGCCACTGAAGCTCAGCAATATCATGAGGCCGTTCTGATTCCCACAACATGCGTGTTGATGCAGCTTTGCGCCGATGCCACTTTACTTGGTCGTTTTCAGTGAAATAGGTCATTTTTTCGTATTGAATCGCACTGTCTTTACCTTCTGGGTGGGCAAGGCGATAAATATAGCCATTAAACAATTCGGTATGCGGCCGCTGCTCCAGCGATATCTGTTGTTGTTGAACAGCTTCTTTCGCAACGATAATCTCGCTGATGCCTGCTTTCTTGGTAAAGTGGAATACTTCTTCCATGCGCGTGCCGGAATCATCCTTGGCTTGCACGAAAATCACCCGGCCGCTTTTTTCACTGCCATAAAAACGTCCTGCCTGGAAGCGGCTGGCATTCAATTCAGCTTCAGCTTGCGCATCAAGAATGTAAGTTTCTGCATATGCCCAGGGGCGGACATAAAGTGAGAGTGCACCACTGATGATGCCAACAGGAACGGCAATCATCAATACTGTATAGAGAATGCGGTAGTCGCTGAATCCGACAGAGCGAAATATGTTCATCTCCTGATCCCTGCTCAGTCTGCTCAGCCCATAAATGACTGCAGCATAGAATGAGATAGGAATCAACACTTCCAGAGCGATGATCGTTTTTAGCATTACCAACTGCAACATGACGACCATGCCAAGTGTCTCGGTGACGGCGCTGGTCAGCAACCGAGCAGTACTGAAGCTAACGAACAACCCAACAAGAATGCTGATGACTGCAAAAAAAGGCAAAAGCAGCTCGCGTGTGATGTACTTCTCAATGATTTTCATTAAATCAGATTATTTTTGTTCGACTTATGCATTGATCTGGCGTGGATCAGGGGACACATAATGCAGCAACCCAGCCTTGGCAGCATTTAGTATTTTTCTAAATGCGATTCTACCAGCAACCAGTCGTTTACCTTGTTGACATCAATCCCTACCTGGGGAAAGGGTAAGGTAATCGCTTGCCCACGCACGCCTGTTTTAGTTGAAATATTTTTCAGTGCTTGAGCTTGTATCAAATATCCGAACAAATAGCTCAATACTGCTTTCCAGCCGAGTGCCTGGGCAATTAAACAAGAGCGCTTGTGTTGTTCCTTGGCTCGTCGCCAGAATGAAACCAGCTTGCGGCTATCTTCATGCACGCGTGTAAAACTCTGCTCGGCGCTGCGGCTGGGTGAATCCTGATTTTCCATCCAGATTACCTGTCCACGCTCAATATGTTTTGTTAGTTCAGAATATTTGGGCAAGAGTGCCTTGAATGGACCGCATGAGATCGTTGATTTAACCTTGTCACTCGCTGCCAACGCATTCAGCCCGCGAATGATCATCGGTTTACCACCAACCGGCACAAATGCCTTGCAGGTTGAATCGGTCTTGTTGGTAACTGGATCGTTCGGTGTGCGATTTGCTGCAAGCACTATGGCAACATATTGATCATCTTGATTCATGCGCTATCCTAGAGATAATTAGCCGGTCTGAATGTTGTACCTGAGTAGTCCTTGAAACGTATAGCAGGCAGGCCGTTGTCGTTGTTTCCGATAGTCGGCTAGAGTGTTTTTTCATAGAGCCGGTATCGTTTGTACTCCTTGCTGCCAATACTTTCGAGAATACTGCGCATTGCCTTGTTGTCTTCAAGTATCCAGGACATTTCGACTTCTTTGATTCCTCTGGCAAGCCCGGCTTGTCTCGGTGCATCGATGACCATGAAAGCCAGCGCCATGCCGAGGGGGGTGTGATGGAATTGCTTGCGTACCCCCATTAAGGGAATGCGGGCAGTACGGATTGAGTGAGATTTAAGCTGTTTGATCAGTTGAAGCCAGCCTGTTGGGAACAACTTGCCATTGAGTTGAGCAAAAATTTCATTGAGGTTGGGAAGAACCGCCATGAACGCTACCGGAACATCTTCTACTTCCGCAATCTGAATATACTCGCTTGGAACGAGCCAGCGTAAACTGTTGCCTAGCTCAGCAAATTCCGCCTGAGTAAAAGGCACAAATCCCCAGTTTTCTGACCAGGCATCGTTAAAGATATCACGCAGTATTTCCATTTCTTCACCAAATTTATCGCGGCGCAGCGTTCTCAGTTTAATTTGCTTTGAAAATTTTTGAACCACCCTGCGCATGACTTCGGGTGGTTCATAATCAACTGCAACCCAATAGGCTAGCAGATCCTTGGCTGGCCGGTAGCCGCACTGTTCCAGTAATGGACCATACCATCTGGGAGAGTGCGGCATCATGACAACCGGCGGCGTATCAAAGCCCTCTACTAAAATGCCACACTCCTGATTGATGGAAAGATTGAAAGGCCCACTTACGTGACGTGTCCCCCGCTCAGTAAGCCACCTTTCGGCGGTATGCATGAGTGCAGCAAAGACCTCGGTATCGTTGATGCATTCCAATGAGCCAAAATGACCCGTATCCGCGCCATAACGTTGTCTATGGAGTGTATCCACTTGTGCGCTGATTCTACCGATAGCCTGGTTGCCTTTATAAGCAACCCAGGCTTGCCATTCTGCATGCTCGAAGAACGGATTGAATTTGGAAAAATGCAAGCGCCGTTCCAGGCGGAGAGGAGGGACCCACATGGGATCGTTTTCGTATATTTGCCAGGGGATATCAATAAATATGCCCATTCCACGATAAGACGTGACGGGGTGGACATAAATACGCTCATTTTTCCGCTGATCTATTTGTTCACTCATGGTATGCAGTGGATAGGTGGACTCATGCAGTATTGCAAGAATGATGAGGGACAATAAGGGCGTATTTATTTACTTGTATGGCAATGCAATTGCCCAGAATGCCAGATGATGTTTGCATGCGATAAGGAAAACGGGGCAAGAAATCAGCAAACTTACCACTAAAATCTGATTGTTATCTGGGACGTACTTGGTTCAGGTAATCAATTTGGTGCCCAAGTTTGATAGCGCACTTGTTTATCCTTAACGTTTGAACTGATTAGTATACGCCAACAGGTCAGCTACAAGCTGATGAAAGACCTGTTTTGGGTCGTGCTCTACTTCAGCTGATGACGTTGCGCCAGTCTGTGTTTCATCAATTACGCCATTCATACGACAAAAATCGTAGAATTTATTCCAAGCAATGTTGTAGTCACGTAGCTGATCTTGCGGAATAAAGCCCTTCAGAACCTCAAAAGCTTCTCGCATGATGGGTAATCTTGTGCGTAAGTGGGATGCGAGATCTTCCGGCCAGCGAGTGGGATGAGGATACAAGCCAGCAAGCTCTGTCCTGAAGGTGGCGTCATAATAATCCACTGCATCAGCTCGCCGTCGGCGATTAATAATTTCGACAGCAATGGCAAAAACAATGATTGCACCAAGTAAGGCAAATGGCCACAGCACTGCTTCCTTGAAATACATATTTATTTGATCTATAACACCAATAGTATTTTCCAAAATTTCCTCGACTTTTAACGTAATGTTAAGTTAGAAGTTATAAATACAAACTAAGCAATCAATTTTACTATGCGGATTAGTAACCGATATTGCCATAGGTTAGCACTCGGATCAATATAACGTAATTCGATAAGCCACTGTTTGAATTAAGGTGTATACAAATAATAATAATAGCATAGCGTAAAGTCGATGCTTTTTTACGCTCTTTTTCGGTGCCAGATCGATGCTGCTTGTAGTTCTGGAGGTTGATGCGAGCCCCCTGGTTCTGGAATTTTATTAAATCCTTGTCATGAGAGATCAAGGAAAGGTTAAAATAGGATTGACCGAGTTATACTGATTGCGATATTTTTACCTGTTTTAAGTAAGATAAACCTGATAAACCCTGTTCTATCCTCATTGCCCTCCCGGAAAAAAGCCAAGCAAAAGCATGAAAAAGAAATCCAATGAAGCAGTTAAGATAGCAATATCATCAGAGCCAGAAAGTTTTGAAGCAGCGTCAGCTGAACTGGAAAGTATTGTCTCCATAATGGAGGCGGGGCAAATGACGTTGGAAGCTTCGCTTTCAGCCTATAAGCGTGGAGTAGAGTTATTGCACTATTGCCAGACTACGTTACAAGATGCGCAACAACAAATACGTGTGCTTGAGGCGGATATGTTGAAAGATTTTTCTATATTGGGTGCCGATGAACGCTGATTTCCAAGGCTGGGTAAAAAGCCGCCAGCTTCAAATAGAGTCTTATCTGGAAAATCGCCTTCCTGCAGAAAATTGTGCGCCGGAGCGCTTGCACGAGGCGATGCGCTATGTGGTGCTTGGAGGAGGGAAGAGAATTCGCCCGTTGCTTTCTTTTGCTGCCGGAGAATTGAATGGAGCAGATGAAGCGCGTGTAATCGTTGTTGCTGCTGCTGTAGAACTGATTCATGCTTATTCGTTGGTGCATGATGATCTGCCTTGTATGGATGATGATACGCTGCGGCGCGGTAAACCTACTTGCCACGTGAAATACGAAGAACCTACTGCATTGCTGGTAGGAGATAGTTTACAAAGTCTGGCCTTTCAGTTGATGGCTGAATTCTGTTTGACAGACAATCCAAGAAAACAATTGGAAATGATCAAGCAGCTGGCACAAGCGGCTGGGTCGCGTGGCATGGCAGGCGGGCAGGCGATTGATCTGGCGAGTGTAGGCAAGATGCTGACTTTGCCGGAGCTGGAGTTCATGCATATTCATAAGACAGGCGCGCTTATACGTGCGGCAGTGATGCTGGGAGCACACTGTGGTGATGGATTGAGTGATGAACAGTTGAGCCATCTGGACCATTTTGCTAAATGTATTGGTCTTGCGTTTCAGGTGGTGGACGATGTGCTTGATGCTGAAGCAACTACTGCGGCATTAGGCAAAACTGCTGGCAAGGATGCCGAGCAAAACAAGCCAACCTATGTCAGCATTTTAGGAGTAAAGCAGGCTCGTGAGCTGGCTAAAAAGCTTCAGCACGACGCCTATCAGGCGCTTGATCATCTGGGAATATCCACTAATCGTTTATTACAGGTAACGGATTTCATTGTTCAGCGCGAGTTCTAATCCTGACGCTTTTCTTTTTTAAATCAGCTAAAATTTCTATTTAAGTTTGCATGTACCCATTACTTGATCATGTTAGCACTCCTGCTGAACTAAGGAAGCTGGAGCGTAGGCAGCTACCACAATTCGCCGATGAGCTACGACAATTTCTGATTGAATCCGTGGCGAGAACGGGCGGACACTTGTCGTCGAATCTTGGCACCGTCGAGCTAACCATTGCATTGCATTATATATTCAATACGCCCTTTGATCGCTTGGTATGGGATGTAGGCCATCAAACCTATGCCCATAAGATATTGACGGGGCGACGTGAAGGAATGGCTAAATTGCGTATGCATGGCGGTATTGCCGGATTTCCGAGACGGGATGAGAGTGAATATGATGCCTTTGGTACGGCACATTCGAGTACATCCATCAGCGCGGCTTTGGGGATGGCAGTAGCTGCACAATTAAGTGGTATAAATCGGCGTGCCATTGCTGTGATTGGCGATGGCGCCATGAGTGCAGGCATGGCATTTGAGGCATTGAACAATGCCGGGGTAATGGATGCCAATTTGCTGGTGATATTGAATGATAACGATATGTCCATTTCGCCTCCTGTCGGGGCGCTCAATAATTATCTTGCCAAACTGATGTCCGGTAGATTTTATGCGACAGCTCGTCGTGCCGGTGAGAAAGTGCTGGGTGTGGTTCCGCCTGTTCTAGAGCTGGCTAGGCGTGCCGAAGAGCATGTAAAAGGAATGATGACCCCTGGCACATTGTTTGAAGAGTTTGGCTTTAACTATATCGGTCCTATTGATGGGCATGACCTGGATGTATTGCTTACTACGCTGAACAATATCAAGCATCTAGATGGTCCGCAGTTCCTGCATGTTGTTACGCGTAAGGGCGCGGGTTACAAGCCAGCTGAAGAAGATCCGATTTTGTACCACGGTGTTGGAAAGTTCGATCCCGTTCAGGGTATTGTTTCTAAACCTGCTGGCAAACTATCTTATACACAGATTTTTGGCGATTGGTTGTGTGATATGGCCGCTATGGATCCGCGTTTGATTGGCATTACGCCTGCCATGCGAGAAGGATCAGGTTTGGTCAGATTTTCCCAAGAATATCCGAATCGCTATTTCGATGTGGGCATCGCTGAGCAGCATGCGGTAACCTTTGCTGCTGGTGCGGCATGTGATGGGTTAAAGCCGGTGGTGGCAATCTATTCAACATTTTTACAGCGTGCCTACGATCAGTTGATTCATGATGTGACCATACAAAATTTGCCGGTAGTTTTTGCCGTCGATCGTGCTGGACTGGTAGGCGCTGATGGTCCAACTCATGCGGGTAGCTTTGATTTGAGCTATTTGCGTTGTATCCCGAATATTACAGTCATGGCACCTGCCGATGAAAATGAATGTCGCCAAATGCTTTATACCGCTTTCCAGATGAATACGCCTACCGCAGTCCGTTATCCACGTGGCTCAGGGGCTGGGATAGCAGTACAGAAGGAAATGCGGGCGTTACCAGTGGGTCGTGCAGAGCTCCGGCGTGAAGGTGAAAAGATCGCTTTGCTTGCTTTCGGCAGTATGCTGGCACCTTGTTTGGAAGTAGCGGAAGAATTGAATGCTACCGTTGCCAATATGCGATTTGTTAAACCATTGGATGATGATTTGGTTGCAGATTTGGCGGCAACACATGAGTTGCTGGTTACGATTGAAGAAAACACCATTATGGGCGGTGCTGGTAGTGCTGTTATGGAATCACTGGCAAGTAGAGGGACGGTCGTTAAATTGCTCCTGCTAGGCTTGCCGGATCTTTTTCTTGATCAGGGTGATCCCGCGCAAATGCTGGTTGATTGTGGGTTGGACAAGAATGGCATCATTAAATCTATCCAAGCAAAGCTAGCTGAGTAGCTTGTAAGGCATCTGAAATAACTTACTCGAGTCAAGGGGTTGTTTTTTATTGATGTTTTTTTAAGGATTCCGTGCTTAGAACCAACCATACAAGAGGAGGTCTCAATAAGAAGCAGCTAGTCAGCCTTGGATGACTCTTTCAGTTCTGATACGTTATCAATCTTGGAGACTTTCAATAACAAAGCAGATAGCCACCATCTTTCCAAAAGGAATCACCATGAACAAACAAACCGATTTTCCGATTGCTGATGTACAAAGTTCGTTGGATACCCGACGTATTGCAATTGACAGAGTAGGCATTAAAGCCATTCGTCATCCAGTCAAAGTGGCTGATAAGGATGGCGGGGTGCAGCACACGGTTGCAGTATTCAATATGTATGTTAATTTACCCCATAATTTCAAGGGTACACATATGTCGAGATTTGTTGAGATACTAAACAAATACGAACGCGAGATATCCGTTGAATCATTTGAGGATATTTTGCGTACCATGGTAGCCAGGCTGGAATCTGATTCCGGGCATATTGAGATGACTTTTCCTTACTTTGTCAATAAATCGGCGCCTATCTCTGGGGTCATAAGTTTGTTAGATTATGAAGTGACTTTTATTGGCGAAATCAAAAAGAATCAATACGAATTCACCATGAAGGTGATTGTTCCTGTGACCAGTCTTTGCCCATGTTCTAAAAAAATTTCCGATTATGGGGCGCATAATCAACGCTCCCATGTCACTGTTTCTGTGCGTACCAATAGCTTTGTCTGGATTGAAGATGTCATCAGAATAGCGGAGGATCAGGCTTCCTGCGAATTATATGGTTTACTCAAGCGCCCAGATGAGAAATATGTCACTGAAAAAGCCTATGACAATCCGAAATTTGTCGAGGACATTGTTCGTGATGTGGCTGAGGTTCTAAATAGAGATGATCGCGTTGATGCTTATGTAGTGGAATCAGAGAATTTCGAATCTATTCACAATCATTCTGCCTATGCGCTGATTGAGCGGGATAAGCGTAATATTTTGCCTCATGCTTAAACCCAAGAATCAGTGATTACATTAAACCGTTACACTTACCGATATTATTCTTCTCCTTGCCGAGCAAAGGCACTCAGACGAAAGCCCAGTATCCATAGTGTGACGAAATAGGTGATAGCGCCAAGGAAGACGACTTGAATCAACCGTATTGCGCGATCCATCGCTGCATCTTGTAACCAAGACGTGTCACTGCCGGTCGCAAACCATAGAACGCTTCCCATTACCACCAGCGCCGTTAAGATCTTCAGTAAGAAAATTGCCCAGCCAGGTTGCGGCTGATAAATATCATGCTGGCGTAGCTTATAGTAAAGTAATCCAGCATTGAGGCAGGCGCCTAGGCCAATTGCCAATGCCAATCCAGCATGCTTCAAAGGAAAGATAAAGGCAAGATTCATTAATTGGGTCACGATGAGCGTGATGACAGCAATTTTGACGGGTGTTTTGATATTTTGCCGGGCGTAAAAGCCGGGCGCCAGCACTTTTACCAGAATTAGTCCAAGCAGGCCGATACTGTAGGCGATGAGCGCCTGACGGGTCATCCATACATCTTCAGCGGTAAAAGCACCATAGTAAAAAAGTGTTGCAATAAGCGGTGTAGCCAGTAATGCCAGTGCTACGGCTGCTGGGAGCGTCAGCATAAAGGTCAACCGTAAGCCCCAATCCAGCAGGTGTGAGTATTTCTCGTTACTGTGGCTGGCATAGTGGCGAGATAATGATGGCAGCAGGATGGTTCCCAGTGCGACGCCCAAGAGACCCGCTGGAAATTCCATAAGCCGATCAGCGTAGTAAAGCCAGGAAACGCTGCCTGTCACCAGCAATGAAGCAAATATGGTGTTGATCAGCAGGCTAATTTGTCCTATGGATACGCCAAAAACGGCTGGTCCCATTAGCTTTAGTACACGCCATGCACCTGTATCCTTGGATTTCAGATGAAAACGGGGCATCCGTTTGATGCGCATCAAGAACGGCACTTGAAATGCAAGCTGCAATATACCGCCGATAAATACTGCCCATGCAAGAGCAAGCACAGGGGGATCGAGCAGGGGAGCGAGCCATAGTGCACAGCCGATGAATGATAAATTCAATAAAACAGGGGTAAATGCTGGCACTGAAAATTTACTATAAGTGTTGAGTATCCCCCCTGCAAGCGCAACAAAAGAAATAAATAAAATGTAAGGAAAAGTGATGCGCAATAACTCGGTCGTCAACGCAAATTTTTCCGGATTGGCCGAAAATCCTGGGGCGCTGAGATAAATGATCAGTGGTGCAACTAAAACCCCGATCAGCGTTACTATAAAGAGTGCAATTCCCAATAATGTCGCAACATGATCGATGAGATTGCGTGTTTCTTCTTCTGTACGGCAGTTTTTATATTCAGCAAGGATAGGAACAAATGCTTGCGAGAAAGCGCCTTCCGCAAACAATCGGCGCAAGAGATTAGGAATACGAAATGCAACAAAAAAGGCATCGCTTGCCATCCCGGCGCCAAAAATTCTGGCGATGAGTACGTCACGCAGGAATCCTAGGATGCGTGAGACCAGTGTCATGCTACTTACCGTAGCGAGTGCTCTAAGCAGATTCAATTAATTCAATAGTATAAAAGAATTGATTTTGGATGATACGATCAGCATTATCTAATCGGGTAATTCTAATTTTACATCTGATTTATCGATTAGCTGCCAACGATGATGCAAGCGCTCTTGGAAACCATAAATAAAGACTTTTGGTGTTTATTGTTAAAATACCTTCTGTGCTGTGAATAGCTAACTGAAGAGGAATAGAAAGTGCCGTGCAGCACTTGCGCACTGTGAAGAAATGGTGGCGAATCAGGGATTTGAACCCCGGACCAACGGATTATGATTCCGCTGCTCTAACCACTGAGCTAATTCGCCATGGAATAAAACGTGCATTTTGCCTTTGGAAAGGGAATACTGTCAAGGTTGATATAATAATTCGCTTGTACGTTTACAGTATTCCCAAGAATAAAGCACCTGTATAATTTGATTATGAAATTCGATATTATTGTGATCGGTGGTGGCTTGGTGGGTGCGAGCCTGGTCGTTGCGCTTAAGGGAAGTGGATTGAAAATAGCGTTGATCGAATCGCGTTTGCCTGTTCCACTGCCGAATGATACGAGCTGGGATAGCAGGATTTATGCTATCAGCCCCGGCAGTGCTGCTTTTTTGCAATCACTTGGTCTATGGCAGCAACTAGAAGCTGCACGCATCACGCCGGTCTATGAGATGAAGGTATTCGGCGACGATGGCGCTGCGAGGCTTGATTTTAGTGCCTATGATAGTGGCTTATCCGAGTTAGCGTTTATTGCTGAAAATCGGCAATTACAAACTGCCGTATGGAATGCGCTTGCAAGCATAGATGAGAATGTAACGATTTTCTGTCCAACCCAATGTGTTTCGCTATCATGGCATGAGTCCTGGGTCAATTTGCAACTGACGGATGGAAGCATGCTGCAAGCTGCTTTAGTCGTAGGAGCAGATGGTGTTAATTCCTGGGTAAGGAAACAAGCAGAAATCGAAGTGACGCAGCATGCCTATCACCAAGTGGGTATTGTAGCCAATTTTAGCGCTGAGATTCCTCATTATAACACTGCATATCAGTGGTTTCGGCGAGATGGTGTTTTGGCATTATTACCATTGCCCAACAAACGGATATCCATGGTTTGGTCGGCGAATGAGTCCCAGGCAGGCAAATTGCGCGATTTATCTGATGAAGCGTTATGCCGCCGGGTAGCTGAAGCGGCAAACTATACTCTTGGAAAATTGCAGTTGGTGACTGGGCCAGTGGGTTTTCCGCTGAATTTTGTGCATGTCAAGACACTCGTGAAACCACGACTGGTACTGATTGGTGATGCTGCACATGGTATCCATCCGCTAGCAGGTCAAGGCGTCAACCTCGGTTTGCGAGATACCCGTGAACTAGCTGCAACCTTGACAAATCGTGGTTTGCAATCCGATTGCGGCGATTATATGTTACTCCGTCGCTATGAGCGCGCGCGCAAGGAAGATATCCTGGCAATGGAGTTTGTAACCGACAGTCTACAAAAATTATTTGGCAGTGCAGACCCCATATTGATTCGCTTACGCAATGTGGGTTTTGAGATTACCAATCGTTTGCCGCTATTAAAAAATAGACTGATGCAGCATGCGCTCAGTTGAATAAGCATATTGAATTCCAATTTCTTCAAACAGGAGTAAAGATGATCATGCGTTTTCATCACTTTTTTATGTTTCTGCTATTAGGCTTCTTTTTCAATCACGCTTTAGCTGATGAGGCGCGGCTCAAAAAAGCCATTCAAACACATTTCCCTGGTAGCGAGATTGAAAGTCTTCGTAAAACTCCTTATATGGGACTATACGAAATCGTGGTAGGAGGAGAAATACTTTACACAGATGAGAAAGCAGAATATTTTTTCCTGGGACATATAGTCGATACTAAAACCCGAGTAAGTTTGACCAGTGAACGCATGCAGCAGCTTAGGGATGCACGGCGGATAGCAATTGATACTTTACCATTGGAGCAGGGGATCAAAGCGGTTAAAGGGAATGGTAAGCGGACGCTGATCGTTTATTCCGATCCTCATTGCCCTTATTGCAAAAAATTAGAAGAAGAGCTCGACAAGATAACGGATGTTACCATCCATACATTGCTTTATCCTATTTTAAAAAACTCGATGTCAACAGCAACAGCAATTTGGTGTTCGGCCGATCGCCAGAAAGCATGGAATGATTTTATGTTGCGGGGTATCGCGCCATCAGGGAAAGACTGTGAAACACCCTTGGACACATTACTTCAATCAGGGCAGAAAAATAGAGTAACCGGAACACCGACGCTTATCTTTGCAGATGGATCAGTCGTGTCAGGCATGATCCCGACAGAAGAGATTGAGAAACGACTCAATAACGCTGAAAAAAAATAGAATGAAATGGGGTTGCGATTATTAGAGCATGCCGGACATACTGCAAATCGCACTACAGACACATTGGAGTCAAATTCTTGCCAATCTTGGTCAAATGTTTGCGGCAGTGGGTGCACTCATGGCTGCTGTCGTTGGCGTTATTACCTACCGTCGGGCTAAGAGACGCGAGGCAGCTCAGTGGATGCATGAAATCTTTCAAAGATTCCAGCTCGGGCCTGAATTCGATGAAGCGAAGCAGATCTTTGATTTCCAGTACCATGATGTAGTCGAGCCGTTGCTAGCAGCGCTAGTTGCTAGTGGAAATGCGGCGATTTTGCGTAGCGAGTGGAAGGCATGCCATCTGATCGACCGCCTTTTGAACTACTTAGAGCATTTACTATACCTTTCTGATGCAGGTCACGCAAAGAGGAGTGATTGCTATGCTTATTTTGGGTACTGGTTTGATCTACTTACGGAACCAGAGCGAGGCGCGCTTCGTCGTTATCTCGTGCATTTTAATTATGAGCGCCTTGCTCGTATTACACGCGCGTCGAAACATGAATATATTCTACTATATGGCTCGCTTTGCATGGATCAACCATATCACGCAAATTTAGGACTCAATAAGTCGCTCAAGTTTGTAGGAATCCGTTCAGTGCCAGGAGTCTTGTATGATCTCGGTGAATACCCCGGTCTCATTCTGGGTGCGGGAAGTGTGCAGGCAGAGCTTTATCGTATCAACGAAATTGCAGTACTTTCTATACTAGACAAGTTCGAGGAGTACGACCACACTTTACCAAATTCCTGCCTTTACCGCCGAACTACTATTCGGGTTCCACGCTACGCTAATCGTTTTGCTCAGCGATTCTTGAAGCCACGAATGATTGATGCCTGGATCTACCTCTACAATCATTCCGTTGATAATAGACTCAAAGTGGATCTTCCATCTTGGAACGAATACAAGGCAGAGAAGGATAAGAAGATTATTGCGGCTCGGCATGCTGGTTGCTCTTCACTATCTGAAGGTAATCACTGATGTTGTAATTCTGAGGCAGATAGAGTTTTGCCACGCAGTTGAGCATCGACTATGGCTATAAGAAGCTGTCTGGCAAAACGATTTCCATTAGAATCAAATATTTTTTTGATAACAAGCTAATCTGAATTTTGCATAAATTTTCTGCTACCTACTCTGGTTTCTACTCCCTTATCCCTTATTTTTTTGATTTTTAGGCGATATCTCCCCTACCCCTAGCGACAAGGTTGAACGTGAGCTGGTTGCTGGGAAGGGGGTGGCATCGTCTCGTGAGCCGGACGTGCCAGGTTATGGAGAGGCCAGCATGGCAGATTTCCTACGGGCTGAAACGAGTCGTTGACAGACTTTTGTCAGCAGCGCCCTGACCGGACAGGCGCTGGGTAGGTGTA
This sequence comes from Nitrosomonas sp. Nm58, assembly GCF_900107335.1. Classification (NCBI taxonomy): domain Bacteria; kingdom Pseudomonadati; phylum Pseudomonadota; class Betaproteobacteria; order Nitrosomonadales; family Nitrosomonadaceae; genus Nitrosomonas; species Nitrosomonas sp. Nm58. The sequence continues at coordinate 67,093 of NZ_FNPQ01000012.1, forward strand.
GCAGCACCCGGTCTTTGTACTGTTTGACGCGTACGGCAATCTTGAACAGCGAAAGGATGACTGTCTTTGGCTGTGCGCTCGCCAGTTCGGTATCGTGCAAGCCCAAAACGCGCAGCTGCTGGTGCAGGACATAAGCTGCGACTGTCAGTAATAGGCGTGCAAAGTTAGCGAGGAAACTTGAAGCCGAGGTGCGGTCTGACTTCAAGTCGGCCTTCACTTGTTTGATCCAGCTCTCCGCTTGTCCGCGCTGGCAATACACCTGCTGGTAGAGTGCGCCGGGAGTGGGACTGCGCAGCGACGTGACCACGTAACGCTGATTATCTTTGGCTGGCCGCCCGGTGTTCCCCGCCAGCATCTCGGCCTTGAGCACCACGCGATGCGCTTGCGGCCAGGACTTGGCAGCATAGTCGAATTCACCGAACAGGCGCACTGACGATACGACCGGCCCCATCCCTTGAGCAGCCATCGACTGATGCAGCTATGGCTGAAAGGAAAATGAGCACTCTGCTACTTGTGTGCGAGCGCTTATTTTCTTGCCTGAAGATGTGAGGAATAGTTTCTGGGGAGCAATACCCACATTTTCCCTTTCTGTTTCATTTTCCCAGCATGGCTTGCTGCTTCCGGGCCGAATCCCCAGAAGAAATCAGCGCGTACTCCTCCTTTTATAGCACTACCTGTGTCCTGTGCTACCATCAGTCGATTGAGCGGTTTGTTGGAATTAGGCCAGGTTGTGGAGAGAAAAACAGGCGCGCCTTGCGGCATAGCATGGGGATCAATAGCAAGGCTTCTGCCCGCAGTAAGCGATACGCCAAGCGCCCCGAGTGGACCAGACAGATTATTGGGAAATTCTTGGAAAAAAATGTAACGTGAGTTCTGATGAAGCAATTCAGTTAATTTATCTGGGTTCTGTTGTCCCCACTGCTTAATTCCTTGCATGGAAGCTTTTTCTATGGGTAGCTCACCGTGCTGAACCAGGAGTTTTCCGATAGATTGATAAGGATGGCCATTTTGGTCTGCATAACCTACTCTGAGAATTTCCCCATTCTCCAGAGCAATACGACCGGATCCCTGAATCTGGAGAAAAAATAATTCAACTTGGTCATTTACCCACAAAAGTTCACGTCCTTTCAGCGATACTGGTGCTTTTTCAATTTCTGCGCGGCTGTAGTATGGCACAACCTTGCGCCCTTCTAATCGACCACGTAATTGCAGATTCTTAAGTTCTGGGTAAACATCACCCAAATCGATGACAAGAAGTTCATCGGGTGGTGCATAAAGTGGATAGCGATACTGCTGGGATGGTGTGCGACTGCCTTTAAGGAGTGGTTCATAGTAGCCGGTGATCAATCCTTCATCACTGCCATCCAGATTCAATACCTGATGCGGGATAAAATGCTGTTTAAAGAAGTGTCTGATGGCGCCATTACTGGGTTGCTTGATTGTGCTGGCTTTTTTACAGATCTCTCGCCACAATAGCTGCTTATTTAAAGCATTGCAGCTCTGCAAAAAAGCAGTCCACGCTGGCAAAAGCGTGTCTTGTTCCCATTCTTTTAATTGAGACCAATCAGAGGCTTTTAGCTGGCTAGAGCTGGGAGACGCTGGGGACGCATTAGCAGGCAAGCTTATTGATGCCGATGGCTTATTAGGAATAGGAGTCGGTGAGAGGGTTTCGGTCTTACAGGCTGCCAGCAGCCATAGTGATAATGCAAGAATGGGCAAAGTCGATTGGTTTTTCATCGAATTTTAGTTAGAGTTACATCTTTTAGATAAATTCTGACTATACAACAAGCTGAGAGATATGTGGATTTTAGCAATTGAAGCGGCGGTGGTATTGGGGTTGTTAATTTTTATCATTTGGTGGACGATACCGAAGAAAAAAGACAGGGACAAGAAAGAAGATTGATTGGCCATAGATAAATGTTCACTAAATTCTTTGCGTTTAAATTCTTTTAATCGCTATGATCTGTGAATATATTGATCATACTGGGTTATCTAGATCAATGAATCGATGTTTGATGCCAAATTGCTGGGCAATATGTTCTCCAAGTGCTTGCACACCAAAACGTTCAGTTGCGTGATGTCCAGCGGAAATAAATGCGACCCCGGATTCTCGTGCTGCATGAACATTTTGTTCAGAGATTTCGCCGGTAATGAATACATCGACACCCAACCGGATGGCTTCTTCGAAATAGCTTTGAGCAGCACCCGAGCACCAGGCGACGCGGTGGATTGGTTTGGTCGGATCGCCAATGATCAGCGGCTTGCGCGCCAATGTGGAAGATATTTTTTCACCTAGCTCTTCAAGGGATATATCGTGCATAGGTTGACCATGTAATGCAATGTTTTGTTCTCCAAAGTGACCGATTGTCAGAAAATGTAGCTTTTCCCCTAATTGAGCGTTGTTACCTAGTTCAGGGTGTGCATCCAGTGGCAGGTGATAGGCAAGAAGGCTGATTTCATGTTTCATCAATAAGGCTACACGTCGATGCCGTATACCCCGGAGAGTTCTGTCTTCGCCACGCCAGAAATAGCCATGGTGAACCAGAACTGCATCAGCATGCATGGCTACGGCCGTTTGAAGAAGATCTAATGATGCCGTAACACCACTAACTATAGTATGAATTTGATCACGCCCTTCCACTTGCACCCCATTTGGGCAATAATCATGAAAACACGAAATATTCAGTAATTGATTCAGATAATTCTCAAGCTCATCTTGTTGCATTTTTTTCCTGATCACTATATATCTACCTATATTGTAACCTCTGATTAATATGCTGATATGAATAAACTTTGGTTAATTTTTGCGCAATCTGTCACGGTATTGCTGGCCATTTTCTTTGTTGTTTCCACGCTTCGGCCTGAGTTATTACCATGGACGCCGCGTGGCAAGTTGGCGACGATCAAAGAGTCTGCACTAGCTGAAGCGACACCCAGACCCGGTAGCTTTAATACTGCCGCCGAAATTGCCATGCCTTCAGTTGTCAATGTTTTTACCACCAAGGAAAACAGGATGCCCTCACATCCGTTGCTAGATGATCCGATGTTTCAGCGTTTCTTTGGGGAACGTTTTGAGTCCAGACCAAGGCGTACTTCCAGTCTTGGGTCTGGCGTCATAGTTAGTCCAGAAGGCTATATCCTGACCAATCATCATGTAGTGGAGGCAGCGAGTGAAATCCAGGTTGCGCTGGTTGACGGTAGAAGCGCTAAGGCACGCGTCATTGGTTCTGACCCGGAAAGTGATCTGGCCGTACTAAAGATCGATCTGGACGATTTGCCTAGTATTACCTTTGGTCAATCTGAGCAAGCAAAGGTTGGTGACATTGTGCTCGCTATCGGTAATCCTTTTGGAGTAGGGCAGACCGTTACCATGGGAATCATTGGTGCATTAGGGCGGTCTCAAGTAGGGATTAATACTTTTGAGAATTTTATTCAAACCGACGCAGCTATTAACCCAGGTAATTCAGGGGGGGCGCTGACTGATACGGCTGGTAATTTGATCGGAATCAATACTGCGATTTATTCTCGTACAGGTGGGTCGCTTGGAATAGGCTTTGCCATTCCTGCAAATGCAGCTAAACAGATTTTGGGGCAAATTGTTGAGATTGGGAGTGTGACGCGCGGTTGGCTAGGTGTGAGTATGCAGGATATAACACCTGAGCTTGCAGAATCATTCAAACTAAAAAAGCCTGGAGGGGCACTCATTGCAGGTGTACTGAGAGACGGTCCTGCTGATGAAGCAGGAATAAAACCTGGAGATATCTTGCTTGCCGTTGATGGGAAAACAGTCACAGATTCTTCCGAAATGCTCAATCTGGTTGCTGCATTACCGCCTGGTAAAACAGTTACCTTAACGATATTGCGTAATAATTCGGAAAGATTGGTTAAAATTAAAGTGGGTAAACGCCCTACTTGAGTGAGATAACAAACTTAGATGGCAGCCTACACAAGGTGCTTAAGTGTAAGTCTTAATAGATGGGTCAATACTTCCTGGAAATATGCCAAGATAGACAGGGTAATCTGAATGAATATTATATCACCAAATCCAAGAATATTGACTGCCTTATATCGTTGGTTTGATATTCATATATTTGCACTGGGCCGCGAAATGCGGCTTTCCTATTTACCTCCATTAATGGTTTACCTTGCAGCCGGTATTTCCAGCCTGACTGGAATTGTTGGCACATTTTACGTTAAAGAGCGACTAGGGCTTTCTGCTGAGTTTCTGGCAGCGCTGGGATTCTGGATGGCATTACCATGGGCACTAAAAATGCCACTCGGCCATCTGGTCGATTTGATATGGCGCTGGAAGAGTCTACTGGTCTATCTAGGGGCGAGTTTGATTATGATGAGTTTATTAATCATGATCGGTTTGCTTGGATATACCAATGCTATGCAAAGCGTTGCTTCAGTGGAGAGCTGGTATGTGGCAGCAGCTTTACTTGCACCGATAGGTTACGTATTGCAAGACGTGGTGGCTGATGCGATGACAGTGGAGGCTGTTCCACGTGTAGAGGGGAATGGACAACCATTTTCTCCAGAAAAACGCAAACAAATGCACGTCACGATGCAAACCCTTGGCCGGGTAGCTATTATTGGCGGTAGTGTCCTGGTTTCAGTAGCTAACGTTATTTTGATGCGTGATGTAGGTTCCATGTCGGAGGAAGATAAAACCGCTGCCTATTTATTGGTCTATCAACTCGCCTTGGTGATTCCATTTATCTCGGTTTGGGGGGTGTTTTTTGCTAGCTGGCTGCGACGACGAAATATAGCGCGTTTTATTGCACAGGGACTCAGCCGTAAAGAATCGGAGGCATTGTTGACTGTTCATGCCGAAGCGCCCCCGGTTAATTGGTGGATACTAGGTGGTGGAGCAGCGTTTACAATCGTATCATTGAGTATCGGGCTGGGTAGTTTTTCTGCTGCTGAGGAAATCGTTTTTTGTTTATCGATGATCATCGTGCTTTTTCTGATCTGGCACCTTTCCAGTGAACTTGATGCAGAAGCGCGTAATGTTCTAGTAGGTACGGCTATCCTGATATTTATATTCCGCGCTATACCTACTCCAGGAGCTGGTTCTACCTGGTGGATGATCGATCAACTGGGATTCGATCAACAATTTCTTGCCACCTTATCATTGATAGGCGCTGCCCTGACGTTGGTGGGAATGTTTATTTTTCGCCGTTTTATGGCAGAACGCTCAATGGCGTATATTATTGGTGTGCTGACCATTGCAGGGACATTATTATCGTTTCCAATCATTGGTATGTATTTTGGTTTGCACGAGTGGACAGCTGCACAAACAGGAGGTATCGTGGATGCACGTTTCATTGCCATAATAGATACGGCACTGGAATCACCTCTGGGCCAAATCGCCATGATTCCTATGTTGGCATGGATTGCTAACTCAGCACCAGAGAAGCTTAAAGCAACCTTCTTTGCGGTCATGGCATCGTTTACCAATCTTGCGTTATCAGCTTCTCAACTCAGCACCAAATATATGAATCAGATTTTTATCGTTACCCGTGAAGTGAGTGATCCGGCTACTGGTGGAATATCTGTTCCGGCTGATTATAGTGAACTGGGTATGCTTCTGATAGCCGTGACCACTATTGGTTTTATCCTGCCTTTATTGACTATTGTCATCATTAAACAAACACGTTTTCGTTGCGCTTGAGCGACTGCTCACTTTGGTTTATCTAAAATTCATTCAATAAGATTGGGAAAAGTGCCGATATATTTATTGCTTTATAAGCAATAAAAGTTTGTCGTAAGCAAAAATTTTTCTTACTAGAGGAGTGTGATTATGATAAAGCTAATACAGCTGATAATTATCTTTTTTGCGTTGAATAGTGCTGTTTATGCAAGTGTTAATATTAATACTGCTTCACAATCTGAGCTTGAGGTGCTGAAAGGAATTGGGCCAGCCAAGGCAAAAGCCATTGTTGAATATCGGAGCCAGAACGGTATGTTTAGCTCGATTGATGATTTGGAAAAAGTGAGTGGTATCGGGCCGGGTACTATCAAGCAGATCCGCAATGATCTGAGAGTAAGTGATACATCAGTAGCAAATGTGGAAGAAGAGAGTGCAGTCAAACAGAAAGAAGAATCAAATCCATAAGCTAGTAAATTAGCAATACCCTCAGAAATGTAATTTCTGAGGGTATTTTTTCGCCTGTTTGATTTTTTTGAGCATTTATCTCAGCCCACTATCGAAGTAGACAAAGACCCGAACAGCGATATGGCCAGCTAGCTACGCTTTGAGCGTTCAAGCATTGAAGCCAAGGAGTATGCTGGTGTGTACTATCTGTGCACCAACATCATGGATTGGGAGCCAGAAAGGCTTTGGCGTACGTACACAATACTGACTGATTTAGAGGCCGTGTTTCGCAGTCTGAAATCAGAATTAGGAATGCGTCCGGTCTACCATCAAACTGCCCAAAGAGTGGAAGCTCACCTGTGGATCACATTGCTTGCCTACCACCTGGTACATCACATTCGGATGCGTTTAAAAGCCGAAGGTATTCATGATAGTTGGGACATGCTGCGCCAGCGCATGCGCACTCATATGCATGTCACAACTCCGATGCGCACCAAAGATAACAAGACACTGCATATTCGCAAAGCTTCTCGTCCCGAACCGTGGCAGCAGGTAATCTATCAGGCGCTGAATTTATCTTCTAATCCTGGAGAAATATGCAAAACAGTCATTCTAGACAAAGATTAAAATTTGTAGTGCCAACTGGAACCATGGTTTGGGGTTAACCCATTGTGAAACATAAGAAATTTTAGATATTATGACAAAAATAATGGAATGGACGCCCACCACCCAAAACAGCATCAAAGGGCCAAAGTAGTGGTGCAATGCAATGACCACTAAAACAGAGAGGAGCGTCCGACCCATGTATGGGCTAGATTCTCCATTAGAACCAATTAAGGATTGAACATATTTTCCTCAGTTGAAGTCTCTTAACCGTTCAAGAATCCTGTAGATTAAGGTGTTTCAGGAGATTCTTAGCATCACCAATTGGGTGAGATTCTAATGAAACAATCAAAATCAGCTGAAAGTGTTGCCATATCTTGCTTTCAGCTTGTATGTGGTAACTGAGAAGCAGTTAATATTTTTAACCATAAATCGTTTGCAGTATTAGTTAGGTTTCAGCTGTTCTCACCATAAATCTCAATTGAGGAATTTAGGTTGAATATTGGGTTAAATTTAGCGTGAAAGAACCCATGTTGACGGCGAGCGCAATTCTGGCCGGTAAAGGCCATATAACAATGAGTCGTAATCAGGTTCTAGCTTATTTGATGAGCCCGAACTTTGTCAAGGCCTTGATCCAGCGCGGGGCATTGCGTTGGACAGAAAGCGCTTCATAATCGGTGGTCGAATCCCAGTAGTGTTCGTGCCGTTTGAGCATGAAGAAGAGAGTGGAGTGCGTAGTATTTTGTGGCCGATAGCCACGATCGCGCGTTTACATCCACGCCGGACGATGAGAGACTGGAGCTTCGATTTGAGCACTGATCTGGTACGACTGGCGGCATGAGCGAACTCGCAGAGTAGCCGGCGGATTCATGGTTGCCGGGGCATATGCCGACCCAAGAAGAGAGTTGGCTTGCTGTTCCAAACGTATCCATGTCGGTGCCAATTTCGACCAGCAGCATGGTAGCGCCCATGAGGTCGACACTAGGCAGGGTTTGCAACAGTACCGGCGTGTTTCGTTCGTCTTTAAGCTCATCCAGAAGCTTGGTATCGAAACGGGCGATACGTGCTTCGATCTCCTCGATGTGTTGCATGAGTTCGTCGAGCGCAAAATAGTGGCTTTCCGTCAATTCCCCCTGTAGGGCGTCAAAGATTTCCTCTCGGCTGGCCTTGAGTCGCCGACTAGCGAGCTTGAGTATTTCATGGGGGGGTTGACCGGCAATGATGGCCTTGACCATAGCGCGCGCCGATTGCCCATGCAGATCACTCACTACCACACCGAGACGTATCCCGCTGTCGGTCAGGACCTTGTGCTTGTGCAAGCGGTTTTTCTCAGAAGCCAGTTGACCCGTCAGCTTCTGCTGCTGCCGGGCAATCAGGCGCAATTCACGCCACTTCGCTGGTGGCACGAACGAACCGCGCAAAAGCCCCGCACGCGCCAGCGTCGCCAACCAGTGCGCATCATCCCCCACATCTGTTTTACGTCCCGGAACGCTCTTGACGTGCCGGGCATTGACCACCTTGGCACGAATACCCATCGCTTCCAGTGCAGCGTACGGGCTCTTCCAATAAATGCCGGTGCTCTCCATAACCACTTCATCTGGACATAACGCCGCCGCCCATTCGGCCAGCGATCGACGATCCCGTTTGAACGCGCCGAATTGCCGTTGCACGATGCGTGCTGTCCCATCCTCTTCTTCGATCAATGCGCAGGCCGTGATTTGTGCCTGATGCACGTCAAGACCAATCACACGTTTGTATAGCGCTGTCAGTTCCATTTTGCCCTCGTTTGATTTACACTCAAAACGGAAGGTGGCTGGTGCTAAAACTGAATTTGCCTGAAGACAGTAAACCGTCAACGGCCTGTTTAGCGTGCGCTCTCAATGGAAGCAATCCGGGGTGCGAGTCAGTTCAGCGGGTCACGTTAACGTCGGGGTCAAATACCCCAAAAGTTTTTACGACCTCTACCTGCTACCTTTCGCATCATAGTTTCTTTCATCTTCTGGGGTGGTGACAACTACCATGGTCGTTAACGGGGAGATGAAATTTTTGGATTTATTCCAAAGGCCATCAATCCATTCACGTTGTCGCATGGCTACGGCCAGGTTAACAATCTTTTTTTCGGCCTTCATGAGTAATGTAAGCGGCCTTGGCAAAAAGCTTATAGCACAGTGTTTTAAGGGTATGCTGAATATCACCCTTACCTGACACTGCATCACTTCTTAATACCGCCTGGCGAAACAAACTCATCACATTGTAAGCCAGCATCACTGTCAGTAAAGCAGCTTCAGTCGCCCAGAAATCTCTGAGATTAAAGCCTCTCTCCCCGCCAAAATCATATTTCAGTTCCTTGATGCGGTTCTCGCAATCAGCACGGCCACGATATAAACGCCACAGTTCTGCCGCAGGTAAATTCATATCCGTGACCAGCACACTATAGCAGTAGCAAGCAAAAACCGGATCATCTGCAAATAAAGACAATGTCTTGCCCTTGGCATCAGGACGCTCATCAGTCTTTTGTCGAATATCCACCACCCGCCTCGGTTTCTCCCAGCTTGGCGCCTGATAGTCAAAACCAATCAGTTCTATGCCATCATCTAGCAGGCCGTTGAAAAATTCGGTCCTTTAAAAGCATAGTTTCAGGCTGAAAGTACCGAGTTTTTCAACGGCCTGCTAGAAAATTTTCCTAATGGAAAATCTGCGTTTATTTCTAATGACGTATGCGATAATTAATAATCTAGCAAAGAAATGCATTGCCCATGTTCAGAACAATTGAAGATTTTGTTGGTAATACACCATTAGTAAAACTTAAACGTATACCCGAAAAGACAACTAATGCCATTCTAGCCAAGCTTGAAGGGAATAATCCGGCAGGTTCAGTTAAAGATCGGCCAGCGCTTTCCATGATTATGCACGCGCAAAAGCGTGGTGATATAAAACCAGGTGATACCTTAGTTGAGGCCACTAGTGGTAATACGGGTATTGCATTGGCAATGGCGGCAGCAATGATGAATTATCGTATGATCCTTGTTATGCCGGAGAATCTGAGTATTGAACGCCGACAAGTAATGAGTGCATTTGGTGCGGAAATCATATTAACTCCTAAAGAGGGGGGCATGGAAAAGGCGCGGGATATCGCTGAGATAATGCGTAAGGAAGGCAGGGGCGTTATTCTTGATCAGTTTGCTAATCCCGATAATCCATTGGCACATTATGAGGGAACGGCCCCTGAGATTTGGCGTGAAACTGGCGGAAAAATAACCCATTTTGTAAGTAGCATGGGTACTACAGGAACGATTATGGGGTGTGCTCGATATTTTTTAGAAAAGAAATCAACTATTGAAATTATTGGTGTACAACCAGAAGAAGGATCCCAAATTCCGGGTATTCGTAAGTGGTCGGAAGATTACTTACCGAAAATATATGACCCCAGACAGTTAAATCGTATCATGCTGGTTTCACAGCATGAAGCTGAAGCGATGACACGGCGGCTGGCACGCGAAGAAGGAATCTTTACAGGTATCTCATCCGGTGGTGCGTTAGCTGCAGCGCTTAAAATTTCTGCAGAGGTAGAAGATGCAGTAATTGTTTTTATTACATGCGATCGAGGTGATCGTTATTTATCTACCGGGATTTTTAATTAAAACACTAGTAGTCAGTCATGCTGAAACATAAGGATAAAGGCGAGCCCATTTACGTCGTGCGTCTTGCGTGGTAAAACGCCATTTGACCGGCATGGCTTTCACATTGCGTGCCTGGACATTGGCTTCGACTTCGCGGCGCAGGCGATCCTTGTCCGGTATCCGTCGCGACAGGCACGTATTCGACAGCACGGCCAGTTCGATTCCGGCGATGTTCAGCCAACTGCCGTGCTTCGGCGTGTAGTGGAATTCCAATTTCCGCGCCAGCTCGCGTGCTTGTTCGGCAGGAAAAGCCCCGCCTCGTATAGGGAAGCCATCTTATGCGTGTTGAGGTTGTCGAGCACCACACGGATCACCGTTGCTTTGGGATAAAGGTCGACAATGTGCTTCATGCTCTGGGCGAATTCTATCTTGGTGCGCCGGTCGGTAATATCCACCTGGCGGAAGCCGCGCCTGGGCTCACAAATCATCATCAAATCGCAGACGCCCTTGCGCGCGTATTCGGTGTCATAACGCGCCGGCGTTCCCGGTTCGGCGGGAATCGGTGTGCGCACTTCGGCAATCGATTGCCTGGGACTTTCGTCAAAGCACACCACCGGACACGACGGATCATCGGGTTCCTCATAAAGATCCAGCACGTCTTCCATGGCCGCCACGAACTCCGCGCTGACTTCGGGGATGCACCATTCCTGTTGCTGCCAGGGCCTTCAGCGTGTTTTTTTTAAAAGCTGACGGATAGTTTCGTGGCTGCACGATGGTGCATAAGCCAACTCCACCACCTTGCCCGCTAACAGCCGCAGAGTCCAGTGATTATGGCCTTCCGGCGCAGCGCTACAGGCGATGGCAATGAGGTGGGCGGCCTGTTTGTGCGTCAGTTTCGGTGTTTGGCCGGGACGGGGATGATCTTTCAGCGCTGCTTCTGGGCCTTCTTCCACGCGCCGCTGGCGGGTCTTAGCCACCATTGACGGCGAGACGCCCAGCGCCTCGAAGGTGGCTTTATCCTGGACACCTTCTGCAGCCTGCAACAAGATCCGCGCCCGCGTTTGGCTGCGCGCCGCGCTTGTGCCTTTGCGGATCAGGGTTTACAAATACTGTTTTTCATCCTCGCTCAGGCTCACTTTATATTTGATGGCGGGCATGGTTCGACCTCTTTAAGCAAAAACTCACACCATACATCAATAACTGACTCGATCGCTTTGTTTTAAACTGACTGGCTACTAGGGTCTGTTGATGTTTTGAGGTAAGTATTTCATAAGTCGAAGTAAACTCGTAATATTGAGAGATTTTTACACCACCTACAACAAAGCGAGTTTGCGATGCCCCGACTGATGCTCACTGATGAGTTCTGGCCGAAGCTGGAGAAGATTCTGCTTCAAGAAGCGATTTATGACAAGCGCGATCTGCGCATGACGGTGGAAGATGTGCTATATCGAATGCGGGTTGGTTGCCCGTGGCGGGACTTGCCGGAGGCTTTTGAGTGCTGGAATTCCATCTATAAGAGATTCAATGCTTGGTCATCTACTAACAAGTGGGGCAGAGTTTTCAAGGCGCTGATTATTGACCCGGATAGGGAATGGGAATTTATTGATGGCGGCTACGTTAAGGTACATCAGCATAGTTCGGGAGCGGTAGGTCAAGAAGCCGCAAGCCATTGGGAAAAGCCGTACGGGGAATGCCACGAAGAGCCATTTGGTCGTTGATAGTTTATGGCTTGCCAGTTGAGTTTGAAATCACCGGCGGAGAAGTCGATGACTGTTCTGCAGCACTCGATTTGATTGCCAGGTTACCTGACGCGGAAGTGATTGTTGCGGATAAAGGCTATGCAGTGAGTATATACGGGAGCAGATAACGAAGAAGAGAACCAGGGCTGTGATCCCAAGAAAGTGCAATTCGGTAAAGGGTAATGTAGATAGTCGGCCCTGCAAAATTCACCCGGCTGCTAATATAGATTTAGCATGCCGAGTATTCACATCAACAGTCAGAAGTTCGCTCCTGATAGAATTGACCAGCTGAAGCAATAAAATGCGTAAAAAAGCCGTCTTCAGCCCCAGGCGAACCATTGCTCGCAGCAACCAGCGTAGGTTGTAACCCGTTGCACACAGTACTGCATGGAGCGCATCGCCCAGTTTTCCCTGTAACCAGCAACGATCCATTCGGTG
>NZ_FNPQ01000029.1:0-34453 GCF_900107335.1 Nitrosomonas sp. Nm58
TGCGGATATTATGAATTCTTGAGAGTTTAGGAAGTGAATTTCTTCCCTGAAACGGAGAATTCATGAGGATCTTAGGCATTTTGCAGGACCGACTAAATAGGATGATCAGCAGTCATGAATGATGGCGCCGCATAGCGCGGAATGATGTTAATCCTTTCCTTCCAGTTACTCTCCATTCAGATCATATACAGGCTCAAACCAAGCTAGCTTCTGATGTAATTTGACTACTTCTCCCACAATAATCAGAGTTGGAGGGATCATGTTGGCACTCGAAGCAAGGGCGGGTAACGTTTCTAGCGAACCGATCACGACACGCTGTCCGTGAGTGGTTCCCTGCTGCACAATAGCTGCTGGCGTAGATGCTGGAAGACCATGTGTGATAAGTTGCTCGCACAACACCGGCAATCCATGCAATCCCATATAAATCACGATAGTCTGTTGTGGTCTGGCTAATGCCGACCAATCTAAGTTTATAGTATTGTTTTTGAGGTGCCCCGTAACGAAAATGCAGGACTGGGCATAATCGCGATGTGTAAGAGGAATACCTGCATAAGAAGCCACACCTGACGCTGCTGTAATACCTGGAACTACCTGGAAAGGAATATGATGCTGAGATAACGTTTCTATTTCTTCCCCGCCTCGGCCAAAAATGAAAGGATCACCGCCTTTTAGTCGAAGTACACGCTTTCCTTCTTTTGCTAGCCGTACCAATAAATGATTGATTGATTCCTGTGGCAACACATGTTTATCGCGCTCTTTACCCGCATAGATACGAGTTGCATCGCGTCTTACCATATCGAGTATGGCTGGAGATACCAAACGATCATATACGACAACATCGGCTTGCTGCATTAAGCGCATTGCGCGAAAAGTAAGTAAATCGGGGTTACCTGGGCCGGCTCCTACTAGATATACTTCTCCGCATGGCAACTCATCTGTTTCGTGCTCAAGAGAACGGAGCAAATACGCCTGCGCAGACCGGTCTTTTCCAGAAAAAACCATTTCAGTAAATGGACCTTGCAGGATTCTCTCCCAGAATAAACGACGCTTCTTGGGAGAACTGAAACGGCGCTTGACATGCTCACGAAATTTGGCTGCATAAGTGGCTAAATGACCATAAGCTTCTGGTATTAGGGTCTCAAGTCGTGCGCGTAATAACCTTGCTAATACAGGCGATGTTCCACCACTGGAAATAGCCACTAGAATAGGTGAACGATCCAGAATGGACGGCATAATAAATGAACATAATGCGAAATCATCAACGACATTGACTGGAATACTTAGTTGATTAGCGCTCTCAGAAACGTATTGGTTGACTGAGCGTTCATTCGTTGCAGCAATTACCAATACCACATTGTTCAGGTGTTTGGAGTCAAAGGCTTCCGCGTGATGAATAATATTGCCTAATCGGAGGTGATTGCCTAGCTCATCATTAAGAATTGGAGATACAACTCTGACTTGACCTCCGGCTTTCAGTAATAATGCTGTTTTTCTGGCAGCTACTTCACCTCCTCCGACGACCAGGCAACTACGTCCTCTAATATTAAGAAAAATTGGCAGAAAGTCCATATAGCCAGTTGATTTCTCATTTCTGTCTAATGTTTATTAAACTCGTTAGAAATACCTTAATATACTCAGAGCTTTTTGATATTTAATTCTCTCTGGTATCGAAGCCTAGCATCGATAAATTAATCGACAATATACTAAAAAATCTCTATTCCTAAACCTATAATCGCCTTTCTAGTTTCAGCAATTCATCAATTGTGAGATCCATTTTACTCTCGCCACCAAAAGCTGTGCCCACTTTTCTTTCATCAAGATATTTTAAGTTGAGCTGGTAAACTTCTGCAGGCAACGGAAAGTATTTGACTTCTTTTACAAGAGCGGGCGCATTTTTCATATAAAAATTTACAAACTCACTCACTTCGGGCTTATCCGCCGCTTTAGCATTTACATAAACAAAAATCGGGCGAGATAAGGGTCGATAGTTCCCATTCTCTACTGTTTCGGCTGAGGGGATAATCCCACCTTTCCCATTATCTACTGCAACAACATTTACTTTTTTCTGATTCTCAATGTAATAAGCAAAACCAAAGAACCCAAGACTATACTTATCAGTCGCTATTCCTTGCACGAGCACATTATCATCTTCAGATGCAGTGAAATCGCCGCGGCTCGATTTGGCTTTTCCAACAATTGCCTCAGTAAAATAATCAAATGTACCCGAATCTGCGCCAGCGCCAAATAACTTAATTTTTTTATCAGGCCAAGCTGGATTAATTTGATTCCATTTGGTTATTTTTCCCTGCGCTGATGGCTCCCATATTTTTTTTAACTCAGCAACTGTCATCGTTCTGCTCCAAGTATTACTTGGATTAATTGCTACTGTTAATGCATCAAAAGCGATTGGCATTTCGATATATTGAACGCCTGCTGCTCTGCAAGCCTCCATTTCAGATTGCTGGATTGGTCTGGAAGCGTTGACGATATCAACTTCTGCTCGACAAAATTTCTTAAAACCACCTCCTGTTCCTGATACTCCTACAGTCACTCTAATTCCGCCCTTCTTAGCTATTTGGAAATCTTCCGCAACCGCTTCTGTGATAGGGTAAACCGTGCTAGAGCCATCAATCGTTACAATCGGCCTAGCATTAACTGGATTATTCATTGCAGTCGCTATAGTTAGAATCATAGCGAAAGGAAGTATTTTAAATAGATGTAATTTCAAAGTAAGTGGCTCCATACGTGTAACTATCTGTGCAAATTATTGATATCGCTTGAACGAAATTAAATTGGTAATGAATATTAATTTATAAGTATTACAGAAATGTGACAAATTACTTAAATTAAGTACATTACCAATTTGCTAACAAAATAAGTACTTAAATTTTTGTCATCAAAAGGATAAATTTTATCTATTTTGTATTAGTATTTAATTACATTAATTAGTATTTAATTACATTATTTTGTTACATACTTCTTAAGTAAAAATTTCATTTAAAACAAATAATTAATTATTAAAATAAAACGATTATTTTTGCAATCAAACATTAGTTATTAGTTGCTTGCTGCACTACGCCAGCAATCTGTTCTGCCCAGTAATCAACTTTCTGCTTCATCTTACCTTCAACCATTACTCGGATCAGTGGTTCCGTACCAGACGCACGAAGTAATATTCGTCCATCGCTGTCAAGATCGCTTTCCGCCTGCTGTACCGATGATTTAATCGTTACATCACTACGAAAATCAAAGCCTTTGGGAACATACACATTAATCAAACGTTGTGGATAAAGCACAATATTCTGCATAAATTCTGCCAGCGTCATGGATGTATCACGTAACGCATACAAAACTTGTAGTGCTGAAATGATTCCGTCTCCTGTTGTATGCTTATCGAGACATACGATATGCCCAGAGCCCTCCCCACCCAATTGCCAGTTATTCTTCACTAGCAACTCAAGTACGTAACGATCACCAACATTAGCTCTCTTAAAAGGAATATCAAGTTCTCCGAACGCTTTTTCAATAGCAAGATTTGTCATGACCGTGCCTACGACGCCACCCTTCAGAATATTCTTTTGCTGGCGATGTTTAGCTATAATATAAAGCAAAATATCACCATCATAGATGGCGCCATCTTTATCAACCATCAGTACACGATCGCCATCCCCATCAAGTGCGATACCTAGATCGGCCTCATGCTGCTTAACTGAATTCTGTAACGTTGCGACATGCGTCGCTCCACATTCATGATTGATATTAAAGCCATCTGGTTCCGCACAAATAGTGATGACATCTGCTCCCAACTCCCGCATTACATGCCCAGCAATATGATAAGCCGCGCCATGAGCGCAATCTACCACCATGCGTAGGCCACGAAGATCTAGATCGTAAGGAAAAGTACTTTTACAAAATTCGATATAACGCCCTGTTTTATCTTTAAGACGCTGTACTTTTCCAAGTTTTGCTGATGGCATTGTTTCAATTGGATTGCTTAATCCCGCCTCGATTTGAATTTCTATGGCGTCGGGTAACTTAATTCCTTCTGACGAAAAGAACTTTACGCCATTATCTTCGAACGGGTTATGTGATGCCGAAATAACGATACCAGCTTGTAATCGAAGTGCTCTGGTAAGATGAGCAACTGCAGAAGTAGGTAATGGTCCGGATAATAATACATCAACACCGGCAGCTGAAAAACCAGCTTCTAGGGAAGACTCCAGCATATAGCCCGATACCCGGGTATCTTTTCCTATCAGAACCGTTGGTCGCTCTCCTTCTGCAAGGTGCCAGTCAGAGGCAGCCAGTACTTTTCCAGCCGAATAACCAAGATGCATGATAAATTCAGGTGTAATAGGAAATTCACCTACTCGTCCGCGAATGCCGTCGGTTCCAAAGTATTTTTTATTCATTTCACGAGCTAAATCCTTAGAGCTTGAAGTTAACCATCAGTAATATTCTCTATCAATCAATGCATTATGAACCATAATAGCGTCTTTTGTTGCCTTAACATCATGTACGCGCAGAATTTTGACACCTTTAGTAACAGCGAGCAAGGCTGCCGCTACACTGGCATAAACTCGGTTATCCACATCATTCCCAGTAATTGCTCCCAGCATGGATTTTCGCGAAAGCCCTACCAAGACGGGGACGTTCATTTCCACAAATTGATCAAGATATCGGAACAACTCTAGATTATCTTTAAGTGTTTTACCAAAACCAAAACCAGGGTCTATAATTAGCCGATCGTATGCAATACCACTTGAGCTTGCAACATCTATGCGTTGTTGTAAGAAACTTTTGACTTCAGAAACCACATCAACATATTGAGGATTGTCTTGCATGCTCCTTGGTTTTCCTTTCATATGCATTAAACAGACCATCGCATTGCTCCTTGCAACGATTTCTATAGCACCCGGCGCCTGCAATGCATTAACATCATTTATGATCGAAGCGCCAGCACTTATCGCAGCCTGCATGACTTCCGGTTTAGATGTATCTACAGAAATTGGAATATTTTTTTGAGACAAAATCTCTACGACAGGTATAACACGGCGTAACTCTTCTTCAAGATTGACATTCATGCTTCCAGGTCGGGTCGACTCACCTCCAACATCTAATATGTCAGCTCCTTCTTGAATCAAGCGTTCAGCATGCTCAATCGCTTTTTCTGTTGTTATGTAGAGACCATGATCGGAGAAAGAGTCAGGGGTTACATTGATGATCCCCATTATAAGTGGGTCATCACTCAGTTTTATTCGTTGCGATTGACTCACCGTAAAAAAAGAAAAATCCGTTCCCTAACAAAATTCCATATGACCACACACACGCCATCTTGATAAAAAATGGCCTGCGCACTAATTAATAAATACGCAGACCATTCATTTAGGTAAAACCTTTATTAAATTTATACTTCAGCTTCTTGCACAGGCGTTTCAGTTGCAATAGTCTCTGAAGATTGCTTACCTTCTTTCTCTTTAACTGAAGCTGAAGATTGCGGTGGTTGTGGAGGGCGTGGTGGTCGCCCTTCCATAATATCTTTAATTTGCTCGCTATCGATAGTTTCCCACTCAAGCAGGGCTTTAGTCATAATTTCTACTTTATCCCTGTTCTCCTCGATAAGTTTACGAGCAAGCGCATATTGTTCATCAATGATACGGCGAATTTCCATATCAACTTTTTGCATCGTCGCTTCACTTACATTCTTATGAGTAGTTACCGACCGCCCAAGAAATACTTCGCTTTCATTTTCACCATAAACCATAGGGCCGAGCGTATCAGACATACCCCATTGAGTAACCATTCTTCTGGCAGTTTCAGTAGCACGTTCAAAGTCGTTGGAAGCGCCAGTAGTCATCTGATTCATAAATATCTCTTCTGCAATACGCCCACCAAACATTACCGCAATAGTTTGCAAGATTTGCTCACGATCCATACTGTATCTATCCTCAGCTGGTAACTGCATCGTTACACCTAATGCCCGTCCACGAGGTATGATTGAAACTTTATGTACTGGATCAGTTTTCGGTAGAAGATACGCTACAACCGCATGTCCTGATTCATGATAAGCAGTATTCCGCCGCTCTTGTTCCGGCATAACAACTGATCGTCGCTCAGTTCCCATAAGTATCTTATCTTTTGCACGCTCAAAATCCTCCATATCCACCAATCGTTTATTGGCACGTGCCGCAAACAATGCTGCTTCATTAACTAAATTAGCAAGATCAGCACCTGACATACCTGGCGTTCCTCTCGCAATGATATCTGCATGAACATCTGGAGAAATGGGTACTTTTCGCATATGTACCTGAAGTATTTGTTCACGACCACGTATATCTGGAAGTGGAACTGTAACTTGCCTATCAAAGCGTCCTGGACGCAATAAGGCAGGATCAAGTACGTCAGGCCGATTAGTTGCTGCAATCACGATTACACCCATATTGCCTTCAAAACCATCCATCTCTACTAGCAATTGATTCAGTGTTTGTTCACGCTCATCATTTCCGCCACCCAAACCAGCGCCCCGTTGGCGACCGACAGCATCGATCTCATCAATAAAGATAATGCAAGGCGCATGCTTCTTGGCTTGTTCAAACATGTCCCTTACTCTGGATGCACCGACACCTACAAACATCTCGACAAAATCTGAACCCGAAATACTGAAGAATGGAACCTTTGCTTCTCCTGCTATAGCTCGGGCTAATAATGTTTTTCCTGTCCCTGGATTACCTACCATTAATACGCCTCTTGGGATACGCCCACCTAATTTCTGAAATTTTGTAGGATCCCTCAGAAACTCAACTAACTCTGCTACTTCTTCTTTCGCTTCTTCGCAACCGGCAACATCCGCAAATGTCACGTGATTACTATTTTTATCCAACATCCTGGCTTTACTTTTACCAAATGAAAATGCCCCGCCACTTCTTCCACCACCTTGCATTTGGCGCATAAAGAAAATCCACACTGCGATCAGCAGCAACATAGGGAACCAAGATACGAATATACTCATTAGCACAGAGGGCTCTTCTTCTGGCCTGGCTTCGACGATCACTCCCGCTCTGAGTAGATCACTGACTAGCCAAGGATCTGATGGTGCATAAGCTATAAATTGCCGACCATCGGACTTAGTGCCTTTAAGGGTGCGCCCATCAATAACCACTTTCGCAATCCTGCCTTGATTCATTTCGTTGATGAATTGCGAGTATTCCATCGGCGCTTGTAATGATTGACGTACAGTAAACTGGTTGAATACCGTCATTAGCACCAACGCAATCACCAGCCAAATAGCCATATTTTTAATTAAATTATTCATGATAGCTCCTTGGTTTGCACCTTAATGTACCTAATGTACCAAAAAGTCGAATTTCTCATTCTAATCCTATTTTGTAATATTTGTGACAAAACCGGTTATTTGAAAATATCTGGATAAAACAAAACTTAATATTCGCTATTTTATTTATTAACACAACAAAAACGTATATTCAGTCTAACAGATTTTCCCTAAACCCAATAAATATAGTTCGCTACTCCGATCTCGCGATGCTTTAGGTTTACGAATAATTACTTTTTTAAAGCTTACTCGCATATCCTTCAGATATTGATCGAAATTACCTCCTTGAAAGAATTTGACAAGGAAGTTCCCGCCGGGGTTCAATTGCTCCCTGGAAAACATCAATGCTAGCTCAGCAAGATACGTGCTACGCGCATGATCACTGACACCAATGCCAGCTATATTTGGCGACATATCTGAAATTATCAGATCTATTGGGTATTTTCCAAGACTATTTTTAAGCTTATTTAGAACGGCTTCTTCGCTGAAATCGCCCTGAATAAAAGTAACACCTGATAATGGAGACATCTCAAGCAAATCCAATGCGAAAACTCTTCCATGTTCTCCCAATTTTTCAACAGCTACTTGTGACCAACCACCAGGCGCAGCACCCAAATCTACAATCGTCATTCCCGGTCTAAAGAGTTGATCACGTTCAGCAATTTCTTTTAATTTAAAAGCGGCGCGCGAACGATAACCTTCCTTTTTAGCCTGTTTGACAAAAAAATCATTAACATGTTCTGTCATCCATGCTTTGCTAGTTTTAGCAGACTTCATCAAGTAGTAGAATATGGTTTTATGAAGAGTTTATTTTATGTTGAAACTTAGTACTTCCCAACGCCGATCACTTGCTGCGCGAGCCCATCACATTAATCCAATCGTGATCATCGGTAAAGATGGTTTATCTGTAGGCGTAATGAGCGAACTTGATAGAGGGCTCTCGAGTCACGAACTCATCAAAATTAAAATATTAAATGGAGATAGGAAAATGAGAACCTTATTGCTTGAACAAATCTGCCAGCAATTAAATGCCTTACCCATCAATCATATCGGTAGAATTCTAGTCATTTATCGCCCAGAAACCGAAGAAAAAGGATCAACTACTGAGGCTTCTCATATGGTCAAGAAGAAACCCTAACCACCTAGATATATTTAACATCCAGAATTTCATATTCTCTGATACCTCCCGGTGCCTCCACTACTGCTATATCACCAGCATACTTGCCGATCAAGGCCCGGGAAATTGGAGAACTGATAGAAATTTTTCCTTCCTTAATATCAGCTTCATCATCTCCTACAATTTGATAGGTTACTATCGCATCACTGCTCATATCCTTAAGATCGATCGTAGCACCAAAAACACAAGCACCATCTGCATTTAGCAGTGCAGGATTGATGATCTGGGCATTCGAGAGCTTATTCTCCAGATCAGCAATACGTCCCTCGATGAATCCTTGCTTTTCTTTTGCTGCTTCATATTCAGCATTCTCAGAAAGATCACCATGCGCGCGTGCTTCTGCAATAGCGGCAATGACCGCAGGACGCTGCACGGTCTTCATTTCATGTAATTCTGCACGCAGCTTCTCTGCACCTGCCACAGTTAATGGAATTGAACTCATAATGCTTTTCCACCTTTCTTTATATGTTCTGTATTGCTCATTTGAAATTCATTCTCTTTAGTTCTTGCAAGTTATAGGCTTGCAACTCTCGCATATTAGCTATGCCCATATGCGCCGCACGGGCTCCAGCCATGGTAGTGTAATATGTAACTCTCCCTTGTAACGCTGCATGGCGAATCGAATACGAATCCTGAATTGCACTACGTTTATCGGAAACTGTATTAATAATCAGACAAATTTCTCCATTCTTGATCATATCAACGATATGCGGGCGACCTTCTGCAACCTTATTTATTTTATTAACCACTAAACCAGCCTCAGTCATCGCTTCCGCAGTACCATGGGTAGCATAAATAGTGAAGCCTAGCTTAGCAAATTTTTGAGCAATGCTCACTGCTTCTGGTTTATCGCTTCTTCGCACGCTGATAAAAATTTTGCCAGTCATGGGTAGCCGAACACCGGTGGCAAGTTGCGACTTAACGAACGCCTCTGCAAAAGTAGAACCCACTCCCATGACCTCACCTGTAGATTTCATTTCAGGTCCTAATATGGTATCTACGCCAGGAAGCTTGGCAAAAGGGAAAACAGCTTCTTTCACCGAATAATAAGGCGGCTGAATCTCTTTTATAAGACCTTGATCCACTAGCTTCTTGCCAACCATACAACGTACCGCAATTTTTGCTAGTTGAAGGCCTGTTGCTTTGGAAACAAAAGGAACCGTACGGGACGCCCTAGGATTGACTTCTAACACATAAACGGTATCATTCTGGATAGCAAACTGCACATTCATTAACCCTTTTACGTTGAGAGCACGTGCCATTTTCTCGGTTTGCCGACGCAATTCATCTTGCATGATCGAAGAGAGATTAAAGGGAGGCAGCGAACAAGCAGAATCTCCAGAATGAACGCCTGCTTGCTCAATATGCTCCATTATCCCGCCAATTAAAACAGTTTCTCCATCAAATATCGCATCGACATCTACTTCGGTTGCATTATTGAGAAAATGATCCAGCAGAACCGGGGAATCATTGGATACTTTAACTGCCTCACGCATGTAGCGCTCAAGATCTCGTTGCTCATGAACAATTTCCATAGCGCGGCCACCCAGCACATAACTGGGACGAACTACTAAAGGATAACCTATGTCATTGGCTGCTGACAAAGCAGCCTCGGTACTGCGTACCGTTCGATTAGGTGGCTGTTTTAAGCCTAGCTGGTGAAGCATCTCTTGGAAACGCTCGCGATCTTCAGCACAATCAATCATATCTGGACTGGTACCAATAATGGGAACACCATTAGCTTCAAGTTCGCGCGCAAGCTTAAGGGGTGTTTGACCACCATATTGCACGATAACACCCACTGGTTTTTCTATCGCAACAATTTCAAGCACATCTTCTAACGTAAGTGACTCAAAATACAATCGATCGGAAATATCATAATCGGTCGATACCGTTTCTGGATTGCAATTGATCATGATAGTTTCATATCCCTCCTCACGCAATGCAAGAGATGCATGAACACAACAATAGTCAAATTCAATTCCTTGGCCAATTCGATTAGGTCCACCACCCAGCACAATGATTTTCTTTCTGTCACTGGGATATGCTTCGCATTCTTCCTCGTAAGTGGAATATAGATAAGTCGTATAAGTAGCAAATTCTGCAGCACAAGTATCGACATGCTTGTAGACGGGACGCAAATCTTCTTGATGCCGGCGTGTACGCACTGCTGCCTCACTTGTGTTAAGTAACTTAGCCAATCTCCGGTCAGAAAACCCACACCGTTTCAATTTACGCAATGCGAACAAGTCGAGTGAATCCAGGG
Organism: Nitrosomonas sp. Nm58; assembly: GCF_900107335.1. Lineage (NCBI taxonomy): Bacteria > Pseudomonadati > Pseudomonadota > Betaproteobacteria > Nitrosomonadales > Nitrosomonadaceae > Nitrosomonas > Nitrosomonas sp. Nm58. Next base: position 10,774 of record NZ_FNPQ01000029.1, read on the forward strand.
TCTTGCCTACGAGTAATTGTTCTTGATTTATCAAATCCTCAATTTGCGATAGAAACCAAGGATCAATATGCGTGAGATTATGAATCTCATCAAATGGAATATTGCAACGAAATGCATCAGCGATATACCAAATGCGTTCAGAACCGGGATGACCCAGTTCAGTTTCAATGGTTTCGATATCGGTGGTTTTTTCATCTAAGCCATCCACTCCGGTTTCCAGTCCTCGCAATGCTTTTTGTAGTGATTCCTGGAAAGTACGGCCAATAGCCATCACCTCCCCTACCGATTTCATCTGGGTTGTTAGACGATCATTAGCTTGAGGAAATTTTTCAAAAGCGAAGCGTGGAACCTTGGTTACCACATAATCAATAGTTGGTTCAAATGAGGCAGGCGTCATCCCCCCTGTAATATCGTTGCCAAGTTCATTAAGTGTATATCCTACTGCCAGTTTGGCAGCAATTTTAGCGATAGGAAATCCTGTTGCTTTGGATGCCAACGCTGAGGACCGTGATACGCGCGGGTTCATTTCGATAACCAACATACGCCCATCTTGCGGATTGATAGCAAATTGCACATTGGAGCCGCCCGTCTCTACACCAATTTCACGTAGCACCGCAATGGATGCGTCACGCATGCGCTGATACTCTTTATCAGTCAGCGTCTGGGCTGGCGCAACCGTAATCGAGTCACCGGTATGGATACCCATTGGATCAAAATTTTCGATAGAGCATATAATGATGCAGTTATCTTGCTTATCACGCACCACCTCCATTTCAAATTCTTTCCAACCAATGACTGACTCTTCGATAAGGAGCTCCTTAGTGGGGGAGATATCTAATCCACGCTCGCAAATTTCAACGAATTCTTCACGATTATATGCAATGCCACCACCGCTGCCACCCAGTGTGAACGATGGACGAATAATAGCAGGATAGCCAATCATGGCTTGCACTTGCAATGCTTCTTCCAGGCTATGCGCGACTGCTGAACGGGCTGAATTTAGCCCGATTCGCAACATAGCCTTTTTAAATTTTTCCCGGTCTTCTGCCTTATCAATGGCTTCACGAGACGCACCAATAAGTTCCACATCATATTTCTCGAGAACACCATGTTTAACCAGATCAAGCGCGCAATTCAAAGCTGTTTGCCCACCCATCGTTGGCAGTAGTGCATCGGGACGTTCAATTTCAATAATCTTCTCGACCATCGCCCAGGTAATGGGTTCGATATAAGTTGCATCGGCTATTTCTGGATCAGTCATAATAGTCGCGGGATTAGAGTTAATCAGAACAACACGATAACCTTCTTCACGCAGGGCTTTGCATGCCTGCACACCAGAATAATCAAATTCGCAGGCCTGACCAATGACAATGGGCCCGGCTCCGATAATGAGAATGGATTTCAAGTCAGTACGTTTAGGCATATTCCTCTAACCAAGCAATCTATAAAACAGGATATTTATACAAGCTACTATGATTCAAATTGGCTTCTTTTACGCTGATTCATCTGATAGATAAAACGATCGAAAAGATAATCCACATCATGTGGCCCGGGGCTCGCCTCCGGGTGGCCTTGAAAAGTGAAGGCTGGACTCTCGGTTAGCTCAAAACCTTGCAGGCTATTATCAAATAGCGATAGATGGGTAACACGTGCGTGGGATGGAAGTGTATCAATGTCTACAGCGAATCCATGGTTTTGACTAGTGATGATAACTCGACCGCTATCCAGATCTTGGACAGGATGATTTGCACCATGGTGACCAAACTTCATTTTGGTTGTTTTAGCGCCACTTGCGAGCGCGAGTATTTGGTGCCCCAGACAAATACCAAAAATTGGTATCTTTTCCTTCAATAGTCTCTGGGTTGTAGTAATTGCGTAATCACAAGGCTCTGGATCACCAGGTCCATTTGATAGGAATACACCATTGGGTCGAGATGCTAGAATCTCATTAGCTGGCGTTTGTGCAGGATAAACGGTCACCTTGCAATGACGATGCACAAGTTTTCGCAAGATGGTACGTTTAATTCCAAAATCAATGGCAGCAACATCAAAGTGATTTATTTTTTGGACTTGATGCCCACGCCCTAACTCCCATTCACCTTCATTCCATTCATAAGCCTGATTGCAGCTAACCTCCTTCGCAAGGTCCATACCATCCAAGCCTGGAAATGCTCTAGCTTCCTGCAATGCTTTGGATTCATCGATCTTCCCAGTCATAATACAGCCTGCTTGAGCCCCTTTCTCTCTTAAAATACGTGTGAGCTTACGGGTATCAATCTCAGCAATCGCAACAACATTCTGCTTCTTGAGAAAGGCAGATAGCGATTCAGTTTTTCGCCAACTACTAGAAATGGCAGACAAATCACGTACTACTAAACCAGCAGCATAAACTTTGTCTATATTTGATGACTCTACATCTTCTAAATTAGTCCCAGTATTACCAATATGAGGGTAAGTAAGCGTGATGATTTGACGACAATATGAGGGATCAGTAAGAATTTCTTGATAACCTGTCATGGCTGTATTAAAAGCAACCTCACCAGTAGTTACCCCCTCAACACCGATAGAAACTCCGTGAAAAACGGTGCCATCTTCTAAAACGAGAATGGCACGTGGATGTTGTGACACAAAAGGCTCCTTGTGGATCTGACCAGACATAAAAACGTAGACCTGCAGTGTCCGCGTTCAAAATTTCTCTTGATTATACGTGAGAAACATTGAGTTTTCTATGAGCAACAAGCGTACTGCTAAGTACATAATGAGTATTATAGCAATATCAACAAAACACTTTTTTAGTTATTATCAGACAGCTAAGTCGGGTACGATCAGACTAATTCTTTGCTGCAAGAAAGAAAAATAATATGCTTAAGAGGAGATTGAGTGATAAATATTGGCTTTATTGGTTTAGGTATCATGGGAAAACCCATGGCAGGACATCTTATTCGAGGTGGATATCAATTATTTCTGCACTCTCGTAGCGGTGTTCCTGAAGAGCTTATTAAACAAGGCGGCAAAGCTTGTTCTTCACCTAGAGAAGTCGCTCAACATGCAGAAATTATTTTTCTGATGCTACCTGATGCACCTGATGTTGAAAAAGTTTTATTTGGTGACAATGGAGTTGTTGATGGCTTGGATGTGAATCCTGCAAAAAAAACAATCGTAGATATGAGCTCTATCTCCCCTATCGAAACCAAGAAATTTGCGATTAGAATCAGTCAGCTTGGTTACGATTATGCGGACGCTCCCGTTTCGGGAGGCGATGTGGGTGCGAAGAATGCCGCGCTAACAATCATGGTAGGGGCCACCATAAGTGTGTTTGAAAAAATAAAGCCCCTGCTTAGCTTAATGGGGCAAACGATTACCTTAATAGGCGCTAACGGCGCGGGTCAAATTTGCAAGACTGCCAACCAGATTGTAGTTGCGCTTACGATAGAAGCAGTTGGTGAGGCACTCCTATTTGCATCCAAGGCAGGCGCTGATCCCGCAAAAGTACGACAAGCTTTGATGGGGGGCTTTGCTTCATCACGTGTGCTCGAAGTTCATGGAAATCGTATGATCAAACGTTTGTTTGACCCCGGGTTCCGAGTTGAATTACAGCAGAAAGATCTCAACATCGCCCTTTCATGTGCATCTGACCTAGGAATAAGTTTACCCAATACAGCCGCAACCCAATCACTCTACAATGCGTGCATTGCTCATGGAGGTGCTACATGGGATAACTCTGCAATTGTACGTATACTTGAAAAATTGGCCAATTACGAGATAACTGATATTAACGCATGACTCACCTTGAATTAGTTAGTACCCTGCTTACATTTCTTCCTCGCGAAGCTGTTTTATATGAAACGGAGGATTTAAAACCGTACGAATGTGATGGTTTATCTGCCTATCGACAAACGCCGATGATTGTGGTGTTACCGCAAGCGGAAGAAGAAGTGGTCAAGATTTTGCAAATTTGCCATACTACAAAAACTCCAGTAGTCGCGCGTGGCGCAGGAACAGGTTTATCGGGTGGCGCGTTACCTCATACCGAAGGCATTTTGCTATCGCTTGCTAAATTGAAGCGTATCTTGGAAATCGATCCAATAGCACGTATAGCCCGAGTACAACCAGGGGTAAGAAATTTGGCGATCAGCGAAGCAGCCGCGCCATACGGCTTGTATTATGCCCCCGACCCCTCATCACAAATAGCATGTACGATTGGTGGTAATGTCGCCGAAAATTCTGGTGGCGTGCATTGCCTGAAATATGGATTGACCATACATAATATTCTAAAGCTACGAGTATTAACTGTAGAAGGGCAAGCAATCGAGATTGGCAGTAGTGCGCTCGATAGTCCAGGTTATGATCTGCTGGCTTTGATGACAGGGAGTGAGGGAATGCTGGGTATCGTTACTGAGATCACAGTTAAGCTCATACCCAAACCTGAGAAGGCGCAATTAGTGATGGCAGCATTTGATGATATTCAAAAAGCTGCGGACGCTGTAGCCAGTGTCATCAGCGCCGGGATTATTCCGGCTGGTATGGAAATGATGGATAAAATCACCATCCATGCTGTGGAAGATTTTTTGCATGCCGGTTACGATTTAGAGGCGGCTGCCATTTTATTATGCGAAGCTGATGGCATGGCAGAAGAGGTCGCGGATGAAATTCAAAAAATCAGCACGATCATGCAGGAAAGTGGCGCAGTCAAGATCAGCGTTTCGCATGATGAAACAGAGCGGCTGCGTTTCTGGGCAGGTCGCAAAGCAGCCTTCCCGGCTGCCGGCAGAGTGTCTCCCGATTACTACTGCATGGATGGCACGATTCCACGTAAGCATCTAGCTCAGGTATTACATGGTATTGAAATCCTTTCTGCTGAATATGGGTTGCGCTGCATGAATGTTTTTCACGCAGGTGATGGTAATTTACACCCCTTAATACTTTACAATGCCAATCAGCCAGGAGAATTAGAAAAAACAGAAGCTTTTGGAGCCAGAATACTGGAAATGTGTATCAAAGCAGGTGGAACAATTACCGGAGAACATGGTGTTGGAATAGAAAAGCTAGATCAAATGTGTCTTCAATTCAAATCCACAGAACGAAATCTATTTCATGCGATCAAAGCAGCCTTTGATTCAGATGGATTACTAAACCCCGGAAAAGCTATACCAGCACTGCATCGCTGTGCAGAATTAGGTGCTATGCATGTACATCGTGGAGAAGATAAGTTTCCGACAATACCAAGATTCTGATTGAGTTATACGCTTAGGAAAAATCCCTCCAAACCATACTATCTTTTCTACCTTATGCTAAATACGGTTGAACACTTTATTCATGTTATCGGCGCTGCGGCGAGAAATAAAAAACCACTATCTATTCGCGGCGGCAACAGCAAACATTTCTATGGCGGCCGGTTGACCGAACAAGTGTGTGACACTCTTAATGTAGCAACTTATTCCGGACTCGTAAATTACGAACCGAGTGAACTGGTAGTAACCGCACGAGCGGGGACGCGTCTAACTGACCTTGAAACGATATTATCCGAGCATCATCAAATGTTGGCTTTTGAGCCCCCTCATTTCGGTGAAAACGCAACATTGGGTGGCTGTATCGCTACCGGCCTATCTGGACCACGCAGAGCATACACCGGAGCAGTACGTGATTTTGTATTGGGCGTGCGTATACTTGATGGCAGAGGAGATGACTTACATTTTGGCGGCCAGGTGATGAAAAATGTTGCTGGCTATGATGTTTCGCGTCTCATGACAGGTGCAATGGGAACTTTAGGGGTCTTGTTAGAGGTTTCACTCAAGGTGTTGCCTACGCCACCGATGGAAATAAGCCTATGCATGCCGATGAAAGAATCCGAAGCGATTAACAAGATGCATCAATGGGCGAGCAAACCATTACCTATTTCCGCCACCTGTTTTTATGATGGAAATCTTTTTGTAAGGCTCTCTGGTGCCGAAGCTGCCGTGCATGCCGCCCGCATTAAAATTGGCGGAGAAGAAATTAATCAAGGAGAGTTGTTCTGGCAACGCATTCGTGAACATACTCACACATTCTTCAGCTCGGGAACGAGATTGTGGCGTTTATCGATTAAATCATCTACCCCACCGTTGCTGCTGCCAGGCCAACAATTGATAGAATGGGGTGGTGCATTACGCTGGCTAGCGACTGATGAAAACTTGAATGAAAAAAGAGTTCGATCGCAGGCGGAAGCTGCAGGCGGTCATGCTACATTATTCTATGGCGACAAATTATCGCTTCAGCCTTTTCATCCCCTGACAACTCACATGATGGCGCTCCATCAACGCTTAAAACAAAAATTTGATCCAGCTGGGATATTCAATCCTGGCCGAATGTATCCAGAGTACTGACAAATGCAAACCAAGCTTGCTGATTTTATTAAAAATACCCCGGAAGGCCAGGAAGCCGACGCTATATTAAGATCCTGTGTACATTGCGGCTTTTGCCTGGCCACCTGCCCCACTTACCAATTATTGGGAGATGAACTTGATAGCCCGCGGGGTCGTATTTACTTGATGAAACAAGTACTGGAAGGGTATCCGGTCACCCAGAAAACACAACATCATCTTGACCAGTGCCTTACTTGCCGCGCATGTGAAACAACCTGTCCATCCGGCGTACGCTATGGTCGGCTACTCGATATTGGCCGAAGTGTTATCCACAAAAATGTAAAACGTGGTATCCGCGAGAGTGGAATACGTTATCTGTTAAACAAAACTCTCCCTCATCGCTACTTATTTAAATCATTATTCAAGATGGGTCAATTTTGTCGCCCTCTATTGCCGGCCAAACTAAAAAAATTAGTTCCCTCCCGAATTCAAAGCATCAGGGAGTGGCCAGTAAAGAAACATCGACGAGCTATGCTCATACTCGACGGATGCGTACAACCGGAACTTTCACCTAATATCAATATCGCTACTGCATATGTTCTGGATAAGCTTGGAATTTCGCTGATTAAAGCAGAAAAAGCTGGCTGTTGCGGTGCACTCTCTTACCATCTTGATGCGCAGCAAGATGGAATGAATTATATGCGCCGCAATATCGATGCTTGGTGGTCATTTATTGATAATGACAAAAAGGATGCACAACCAATAGAAGCCATCGCGATCACAGCGAGTGGTTGTGGCGTCACCGTCAAGGAATATGGACATTTGTTGCGCCATGACCCAGTTTATGCAGAAAAGGCTGCACAAATCTCAGCTTTAGCTAAAGATATCAGTGAGATCTTGGCTACAGAAACAGACAACCTAATTGCTCATCTTGAAAAATCAGGATCACGTCATAAAATGAAACTTGCGTTTCATTCTCCTTGCACACTCCAACATGGCATGCAGATTCGTGGTGTCATTGAAAAAATACTAGGTATTGCAGGCTTTACCCTCTGCTCTGTTAAAGATGCCCATCTTTGCTGTGGCTCTGCTGGTACTTACTCTATCCTTCAGCCAAAATTATCTCAACAACTGCTCAAAGAAAAAATAATGAATCTCTCCGTTGAAAAACCAGATCAACTCATTACGGCTAACATCGGCTGTTTAATGCATCTGAAAAGCGGCACTTCACTACCTGTCAGGCACTGGATAGAGATTTTGGATGAAATACTAAGTAATGATTCTCCCAAGTAAAGCTTGAAATCACTACCACGGCAATATTACGATATGCCTAACTTATTACCATGAGATTAGCTTAGCAATTAAAACTTTTTCTGGCCCAATCAATACCCTATTCAATTAAAATGAAACATTGAAAGAGCGTTTCAGTTTATTATAAAAAATCGCATCATAGAACTTTTATATTTCGAAATGACTTTTTTAGATATTTATTTAATAAGGAGGTTGTCAGAATGAAGATAACGATTGCTAATCGATTAGCAATGAGCATGTCTCTTTTGCTTATGATCGGGTTATTAGGATGTAGCGACCAATCAGAAGTAACGGGTACACAAAACCCCAAAATGGCAGCAAAACCTATCCAGAAAGATGAACTGATGACCGAGTCTGATCTGATCGCTGAATCTACAATGAACATACCGGAATCAATTTCAGAAAAAAATGATGAGAATGTTCAAGAAGCAATAGAACCAGTTGATCAAACCATTGAGACTATCTTAAGTGAATTAAATGAACCTGAAAGTCCTGTTTCCGAATCCGGAATTGAAACTCAACCGTTAGCAGTAGAATCAGCACAGCAAATTGAAGAACTGGAAGATCTAAATGAAGTTGTCAAACCAACTCCTGAATTAATTCGCAAAGTGCAGCAGGCTCTAGCTGATGCCGGATTTAATCCTGGAGTAATTGACGGTATAAATGGTCCTAGAACGATGTCTGCATTGAAAAGCTTTCAGAAACAAAATAATTTTGCAATAGGTCAACTAACTAAAGAAACACTACAGAGGCTTGGGGTGTCTTATTAGTAGACTTATGTCAAGAAATATATTTCTGGAACAGGAACAGACTGGAAAAGGATGACTGCGAATTATTCTGAAAGTATCTCTACCTCAAAATTAGGAAATCAATTCGTTCTAGAAATCTATTTTCTAGTCTGTAACTCTTATCAATCATCATTATCGTTAATCCAACGTATAAATATAATAAGGCTTGAAAAGGTAATAAGATTTAATATAGCCGCTTCCTTCAGAAATTCCTTTATGAATCGGCATAGCATAGTGAGTTCTTTGCAAAAGTCCTTTTACGAATTCTTAATTCATTGTCTTTATTGATTATAATTTCTTGAAAATAGGTTTTCTTGCAAAGATCTCATAGTGTTTTTATATTTTAATTTTAGCTTCCTACTCTTTCAAGAAACAAATATAAGTAACTGATTATATATAATATAAAAATATTATATTCCGATAGCATTAATATGTTTCTTTCAAACGTCTTGCGGTCGATGACCGATTATTTCGCTAAATAAGAAGATATTTTTTTTATTTTAAATGTCTTCCAAAACTTTTATGTAAATTTAAGAATTAAAAACATAAACATTTCTATTCTAGAATCGTTGCTTTGGTTTATAAAATATACATGCTAGCATATCGGTACTTAGTAGAGTAATGGCAAGCGAAATATCAATTTTATTTCAAAATATTTTTGTACATAACTACCATTAGCTGACATTGAGACTTTTTTCTTTTCATGAATCATGAAAAAAGAAGTAGCACGCAATTAACTTGACTAGAATAAGAAATATTCTGATCAATCTGTGAATAATAAGTTAACAATTCCTATTTTATCGTAAGATAAAAAAACAAAATTAGTACTAAAAAATAACGGAGAAAATTAATGGGCATCCCTTTTTTACAAAAATACCGTGTAGGTAGCTATATACTAAAGCAGAAAATTCAAGGTAATAAACGTTATCCTTTAGTACTAATGTTGGAGCCTCTGTTTCAATGTAATCTGGCATGTGCAGGTTGTGGCAAGATTGATTATCCAGACGAAACTTTACGACGTCGAATGAGCGTACAAGATTGTCTGGCTGCCGTTGATGAATGTGGCGCGCCCGTAATCTCAATCGCTGGCGGGGAACCACTCATTCATAAAGAAATGCCGCAGATTGTAGAAGGTATTATCAGCCGAAAAAAATTCGTTTATCTGTGTACCAATGCATTATTGCTAGAAGATAAAATGGATGATTATCGTCCATCCCCCTATTTCACTTTCTCTATACATCTCGATGGTAACAAAGAACGTCACGATACATCAGTGTGTCGTGAAGGAGTTTACGATAAAGTAATTCCGGTTATTCAGGAAGCTCTCAAACGCGGCTTCAGGGTTACGGTAAACTGTACGCTCTTTCAAAATGAAACACCAGAAGAAGTTGCTGAGTTTTTTGATACCGTAACTGAATTAGGAATAGAAGGAATTAATGTATCTCCAGGATTCAGCTATGAGCATGCCCCGAGACAGGATGTTTTTTTACAAAGATCGGTTAGCAAGCGTCTTTTCCGGTCAATTTTCCAAGAAGGAAAAAAACGCAAACAACCATGGAGATTCAATCATTCGAGCCTCTATTTGGATTTTCTCGCAGGTAATCAAAACTACCAATGCACCGCATGGGGTAATCCCACACGTAATCTTTTCGGCTGGCAACGTCCTTGCTATTTATTGGTGGACGAGGGCTATGCAGCCAGTTTTCGTGAATTAATGGAGGAAACCAATTGGGATAAATACGGTGTAGGTAATAATCCCAAGTGTGCTAATTGCATGGCTCACTGCGGGTTCGAGCCAACCGCGATCAATGATACGTTTGCTCATCCCATTAAAGCAATGCGCGTAAGCCTCCATGGTCCACGTATTGATGGACCCATGGCACCGGATCCTCTGCAAAGAAACCCAACATCGCCTAAAGCCGATATAGCACAGAAGGAATTTCCAATATCCGTAGTAGTTGAGCAAAAAACGAGTACCTCAACCCCCTCATCAAGCAATCTGACTCGCTCTGATAGATAAAGATAACAGGGAATATCTTACCCCTGATTTTAATGATGAGGAATAACGAAGAATAGCGAGTACAGAGCCTCCTATTTTGATTAATTCAACGAAGCTTGTTTTATTTGGATAGCATGATGATAGAGCTTGCAACCTATTTAGCTTTTATAGGTGCTTTTCTTTGGTGGATGATAGTGCTCGTTCGTTGGCGACCGTGGAGCACACAAGAGGCATTAGAGTCAACTCATCATGGGAATGTATCCTTAAAAGAAATTACAGCACTCATCCCGGCACGCAATGAAGGGCAACTTATCGGACAAACGCTGGATGCACTGGGTGTTCAGAGGCATGATCTTCAGATCATCGTTATAGACGATCAATCAGATGATGATACCGCTGAGCAGACCAATAAATGGGGAGCAACAATACTATCAGGCACTTCCCCGCCCATTGGCTGGAGCGGGAAACTATGGGCCTTAGAGCAAGGTCTGGGTAAAATCAGCACAACTTATACTTTACTGCTTGATGCAGATATTGCGTTGGCTCCAGGAACTGGAGTCACTTTACTTAAGAAAGAAAGCGCGCGAAGAGAATTTAGCGCTAGTATCCTTAATGGCGCCCCCTCTTCACCGTTTTGTTGAACGATTATTGATGCCAGCCTTTGTATTTTTCTTTAAACTACTTTATTCCTTCCGACTTGCTAATAAACCCGGTTGGCGAGTGGCTGCAGCAGCGGGTAGGTGTATCCTCGTTGAGATCCCTGCGTTGCGCCGAATAGGCGCCTTCACCAGTCTACACGATGTATTGATCGATGACTGCATCCTAGCTTCTCATATCAAGCGTACTGGCTTGCGTACCTGGACTGGATTGAGTCATTCGGCATGCAGCCATCGCGGTTACGACGACATTAAAACAATTTGGGATATGGTGGCGCCAACGGGCCTATACACAACTACATTACTCTCCTTTATTGCTTTTTGCTTGCACCCTGATCATGGTAAGTATGTTCTGATTTGCTCCTTTGGCATCATTACTACTACCTCTCAGCACAATAAGCACTATCACTGGCATGCTGATGTGGGCTGCCATGATCATTGCTTACATTCCAATTTTACGCTCTTACCAGTACTCCTTACTTTGAACACTAACATCACCTACTACTGGTACTTTATTTCTACTAATGACATGGACCTCAGCATTCCGTTCCTGGCGGGGTGAGTGGGCCCAATGGAAAAATCGTCGATATGAGATCCCTACTTGAATTTAGAATTATCAGCTATGCCTTCACAACGGCAATTTTATTACTATTTTCTGTCGTAGTTAGTGCTAAAGATTTTCAATCTGCTTCCCCAGAAGACGTCATTCATGCCTTACAGGAAACGTTCATTCACGCTATGCAGAAAGGTGATGAGTTAGGTTATCGTGGACGTCTAGAGCTTCTGACACCTGTTATCGATCGTTCGCACGATATCGATACCATCATACGCTCAGCGCTAGGCGCGAACTGGAGTACGTTAAATGAAGACCAGCAACAGAGCATTACTGAAACTTTTCGCAAGCTTAGCATTGCGACTTATGCAGAAAGATTTAATCGTTATAATGGGGAACGATTTGAAATTATAGAGCAACGTTCATTGCCGCGAGACCAAATATTGGTACGAAGCAAGTTTATTCAGGCAGATAGCAATCCTATAAATTTCGATTATGTACTGCGTCAAGGCAAAGAAGGTTGGCGAATTATTAATATTCTAGTTGATGGCGTCAGTGATCTCGCCTTAAAGCGAGCCGAATATAATGCAATTCTGAAACGAGATGGTTTTCCTGCACTGATCGCGATGCTTGAGCAAAAGATTCTTCAAGCAGAACAGAATTAATTAGTATATTAATGAAGATTTGTTAATATGTAGCAAGGAGTTACGGCAATAGGGGCATGGAGAACAGAGCCTGAGATACATCAACAACAAGAATATAAACACCGTGCAGCACAGCAATGCGTCCTCGTGGCTTTTATTTAATTCTTATACCTATACTTAAAGCTCAAGCATTAATAATAACATATACAAATTAAAAATTTTTCCTGATAGCGAATAAGCAAATGGAGCTATCTATATTTGTGCTGTAGCTATCTATTTCCTTTCTGACTTCAATATTCCTCTGAGACGAGCATATACAGTGAATATTTTTCTTAGCCAGGGTCACCACTTAACTTAGGTGTGCATATAGATATGGCAGAAATGCGTTCTTAGGAATTTTATTCTTCTGTATCAATCTTGAGTGCCTCAAAAAACATTTCCTAAGTATGAAAGCACAATGTTGCTTGTGCTAGATATGCTTACACCTGAGTAGGCGCATGCTGCTACAAATCTACTAGCAAGTCACTTTTTGGAAGTTTGTTTTTTCTTCGCACCAATGTACCACCAATATAGATTCGCTCCTAAGGTCTGTTGACATTTCACATAGATAGCCACAAGATATCCACACGCGATAGCTACCATACTTTCGTAATTTCTTTTCAATTTGTCGTATCGTGTTGCTATTGCCCGATACTGCTTTTTAGTCGGGCAAAGGCGTTTTCCACCAAATGCCGGTACCTATACAAGCCCCAATCCATATCTGCGTTACCCTTCAGCGAATTGCGCTTTCTTGGGATCACGGCCCTGGCTCCTTTCTTTATGATCTGCTCACGTATGCACTCACTGTCATAGCCCTTATCCGCCACAATCGCCTGCGCATCGGGTAACTTGGCAATCAGCTCCGGTGCCACAGAGCAATCATTCACATCTCCACCGGTAATTTCAAATTCAACCGGCAAACCACAACCATCGACAGCAAGGTGGATCTTCGTAGCGTTGCCAGCACGGCTTTTTTCCGATGGCCTGCGGCTTCTTGTCGGCAGCTCCTGCACTATGCTGATGCGCTTCAACGTAGCTGCCATCAATAAATTTCCACCCCCAATCCGGATCAATAATCAGTGCCTTGAAAACTCTGCTCCACTCGTTAGTGGATGACCAAGCATTGAATCTCTTATAGATGGAATTCCAGCATCCAAAAACCTCGGGTAAATCCCGCCACGGACAACCAACCCGCATTTGGTATAGCACACCTTCCACCGTCATGCGCAGATTGCGCTTGTTATAAATCGCTTCTTGAAGCAGAATCTTCTCCAGCCTCGGCCAGAACTCATCAGTGAGCATCAGTCGGGGCATCGCAAACTCATTTTGTGGGGGGTGTGAAAGTCTCTCAATATTACGAGTTTACTTCGACTTATGAAATACTTACCTCAAAACGTCAACAGACTCTAGCCTAAAACGACAATAAAGTAGCATACAACAGTATACTCACTGTCAATTCAATTGGATTGGTAATTCTCTTGCCTTTTAAAATCGGTTACTTACACAGCTTTCAAGTGCATTAATCATCATTCCCGCTACGTTAAAACCAGTTTGATTGGCAATTTCCTGCATTCCAGTTGGACTGGTAACATTAATTTCGGTCAATGAGTCGCCGATTACATCAAGCCCTACAAGCATCAATCCTTGTTTGTATAATTGCGGACCTAATGTATTTGCGATCTCAAGATCGCGCTCGGATAATGGCTGGGCTATACCAATGCCGCCAGCCGCAAGGTTGCCACGTATTTCACCTGGCCTGGGTTTACGGGCAAGCGCATAGGGAACAGGTTCTCCAGCAATCAGTAAAATGCGCTTGTCACCTTGGCTAATCTCGGGTAGAAAGCGCTGTGCCATGATGGTGCGGGTACTGTAATGAGTAAGCATTTCGAGAATAACACTAATATTATGATCAGCACGATGAATACGAAACACACTCGCACCGCCCATGCCATCAAGTGGTTTTAATATGATATCCCCATACTCATCGAGAAATTCTCGAATCAGGAACTCTTGTCTGGTCACTAAAGTAGGTGGAATAAATTGAGGAAATTTCGCAATGGCAAGCTTCTCATTGTGATCTCTTATACTTTTTGGACTGTTAACAATAAATGTGCCTTGCTTCTCAGCAAACTCCAATAGATAAGTGCTGTACACATATTCCATGTCAAATGGCGGATCTTTGCGCATTAATACCACATCAAATTCTTGTAGTGGTATTGCCTCTGACAGACCTTCCTGATACCACTGATATTTTTTGTCCTTTTGATCAATTAGCGTCAATTTACGAGAAAATCCAGTCACTATACGATCTTTCCAAACAAGATCTCCTTGTTGCATGACAAACAGTTGATGATTCCGGGCCGCGGCTTCACGCATCATGGCAAAACTGGAATCTTTGTCAATCTTAATCGAGTCCAGTTGATCCAGTATGAAAGCAAGTTTCATCGAGTGCTAGCTCTGTAATGCTTCTGAAGTTTGATTAAGAGATATTGTTGCATGACGCTCTAATTCTAGCGCAGCCGCTAATAATGCTAGTCGTGCCACCACACCATACGCATAGAATCGGTTTGGCGTAGAATCTGGAAGAGCCGCATGGTTAGGCAACACACAAGAAGCATCAAAAGCTAATGGTACAAAATGCATACCCGGGGCATTTAAATTTTCATCAACACCTCTTCCTGTATGGACACGATAAAAACCACCCACTACATACCGGTCAATCATATAAATAACAGGCTCCGCAACCGCGTGATTTATACTCTCAAAAGTGTATACACCTTCTTGTACCAATACATCCGTGACTGATAAGCCTTCTTTGATTATTGCCATTTTATTGCGTTGCTTACGATTGAGTTTGTAGACATCCACACTATCTTTAACAGTCATAATACCCATACCATAAGTACCAGAATCAGCTTTAACAATAACAAAAGGTTTTTCTTTGACACCATATTGAGTGTATTTCTCCTGGAGATCCTTCAATATTTCATCAACTGCAGCAGCCACACAGTCCTCGCCTTTTTTCTCACGAAAATCAATTTTGCCGCAGGAGCTAAAATAAGGATTAATTAACCATGGATCAATTTCAATTAACTCTGCAAATTCTTGAGCTACATTATCGTAAACAGAAAAATGTTGAGATTTTCTACGCGTCGACCAACCTGCATACAATGGCGGAATAACAATCTGATCAAGATCCTTCAAAATCTCTGGAATACCACTTGACAGATCATTATTAAGTAGAACCGCACACGGATCGAAATTTTCCACCGACAGTCTATTATTCTTGCGTTGTATCGGCTCCAATATAAGAGTGCTTCCATCAGGGAGTTGTATCGTGGTCGCACTGGTAATTTCTGGCAAGAGGGAGCCAACATGAACATGCAGGCCTGCGTGTCGCATAATACCTTGCAATATGGCAACATTCTGCAAGTAAAAGATATTACGAGTATGGTTTTCCGGTATAAGCAATATGCTATGCGCATCAGGGCAAATTTTTTCCACAGCGGCCATCATTGCTTGAACGCATAACGGTAAAAATTCTGGATTGAGATTATTGAATCCGCCTGGAAAAAGATTGGTATCGACCGGTGCTAGCTTAAACCCACTATTACGTAAATCTACGGAACAATAAAAAGGAACGGTATGATTCTGCCATTTGCCACGTAACCAATGTTCAATAGTGGGCATTGCCTCCAGGATGCGTTTTTCTAATTCAAGAATTGGGCCGCGTAAAGCAGTGGTAAGATGGGGAACCGCCATGAAATAACTTATGTAGTTAGAATAAAGTATTATAGCATCACAAGCCATTCAGGCTGATTACTGTCATTGTATCGAAGTTCATTCAATCTAACGGCGTATAAAAACACTTTCTTTATGTTGGTTGCGACTACCCACAACGATCAATTTACCAGAAATATCACTGTAAGAATTCAGAAATATAAGACACTATCTGGTAACAGGTAACTGACCACGAGGTCTCTGGCAATACCCAGGCAGATAAAGTCAATATTTCCTATTGGAATATCATTCTCAATGAATTTGATCCTGCTCTATCAGTAACTTAAATTATTAAACGGGTAAGCTACTCGCTTGCCGCCCACTCTAAGATGTGGCAGAATCCTTGCCTACCATGCATCAGATTGCATAGTATAAATATCAGTATTTCCTTGATTAACGCTATCTAAGAGAAAAAATGAAAGAATCCGGACAACCTTCGATCAGCTCAATCGAACAGGCTATTCAATCCAGCATCGCCGCTGAGACTATGTCAGCCGGTGGTAGTGCAATCCCTCCTAAAGCAAGTGATTCAGCCACCATCGATAGCGTCCCTCCCTTACAGATGGGGCGTGATCTTGTCGAAGATGCAGTTAAAAAAAGTAAATTTAACGTTTCCCAAATATTGGTGCGGGGATTTTTGTGTACACCATTTCTTGCCTATGCTACGGCTTTATCCGCATTACTGGTTTCTCAAGGGTGGCCGACAGCAGCTGCTGGCCTACTTTTCCCGGTGGGCTATATCATGTTGGCAATACTCGGTCTTGAAATGGCAACAGGCAGTTTCTCCGTAATGCCCATGGCCCTGCTTGCAGGACGAATCCAGTTATCAAGCGTGATACGTAACTGGTCATGGACATTTATAGCTAATTTGGTCGGCGGCATTTTCTTTGCTTGGTTGCTTTGGTTTGCATTAACCAAGGGAGGCGCAGGAGAAACACCCGGCGTATTGACCACGTTAGCTAAACTTGCTGAAAAGAAAGCTTCTTATTCAGAATACGGCATGAGTGGTTGGCTTGCGGCTATTGGCATGGGCGTGTTGTGTAACTGGTTAGTCAGTCTGGCTCCAGTTTTCGCCAAGGCATCGCGTGGTGTTCCTGGCAAGGTGATGCTGATCTGGTTACCACTCGCAACCTTCTTTGCTCTTGGCTTTGAGCATGCTGTCGTGAATATGTTTGTCTTCCCAGTGGGAATACTATCTGGTGCAGATGTGACCATTTCACAGTGGTGGTTGTGGAATCAAATTCCTGTGACGATTGGCAACATTCTCGGAGCAGTGATATTTAATTCTGTGTTGTGGTATCGCACACACAGCGCATAAAAAAAACAGAATAATAGAATGTGGTAATACGTTAAACGTATTACCACATTCTAGGTCTTGATGATCCTGATTCCGAACATAATGCGGAGTGTCCAAGTAATAGCCCAAACGCTTCCACCTAGCAAAAGCAATTGCCCCAAAATACGTTGGTCACTCAACAGATAATTCGCACAAAGGCGATCAGGGAGATCTAGATATAACCAGCCTAGACGCATAAAAGTAGCCCAAAATTCCAGCTTTAAGACTCCCTGCGCAATAGGATTAAGCAATGGCCAGCTTAAACTAAGCGCGATACCCATTATCGGTACAGTAACAAATTTTACCAGCTCGAAATGCCATTCCGATATGGCAGCATCCAGGACGCGTGGCAACATCCAGTAAGTCATGATTATGACAGCAAGTACCATACCTGTTATTCCCCATCGATTCCAGAGTGTTATCTTGCTTTTCCAATTCTCAGGTAGTTTTTTCCCAAGCATCCATCCTATTATCGCCAATACTGGGATCTGAACAAGCATGTGCGTTACCATGCTTTGTTCCAGGAATTGTTGCATAGGAGGCAAAGCCAATACAACAAACGCTGTCAAGAGCAACCATTCCTGCTTAATTTTAATGATCATTTTCTTTATTCAATACTTGAGTTAGATATTCTTTTAGCTCATTAAGCTGCTCTACACCAAAAATGGCAACTAACCGACCCTGTGGATCAATAACATGATAGCCTGCAGAATGCGTATAACCGCCATATTCATCGGGGATAACGATTACCTTAAAGAAATCAAGGATGGCTTTTTTCTGAGATGAACTGACTGGACGAGCTGCAATCCAGTATTTAAAGTTGGCAGAGAAGTGGGAGAGATGTTCCTTGAGTCTCTGAGGAGTATCCTTCTCTGGGTCAAAACTGATACTCAAAAGACGTAAATTATTTTTCTCTAATTCCGAAGCAAAATCTTTCTGCAGGCTTTTTAGGCCGCTGCTAAGTATCAGACATACACTTGGACAGCTTGTATAAATAAAATCTACAACAAGGAAACCCTCGTGCCAATCCTGTATTGTGACAGTTTCTAAGTCCTGGTTTTGTAGGTGCCATTCAGGTACAAAACGAGGATTCTCACGCACATCCAGGCGACGCGCTTCTTCAACAGTAAATGCACGCCCCCTATCTGTACTTACCCAGAGGATAAGAGACCCCATTATAGCTATGAAAACCGTTGCCAGAAAAGTTCTCATCCTTATACCTCTCAATGAAAGTACCTAAAATACCTTAGATTCCTTTTATCTTACCAGTATTTTAGGTACTACTACCTATCTCTAGTAATCTCCTAGACAAAAAGAAATTACCGCATTAACGAGGATTGGCAGCTCCTGGTAAAATAAAAATTGCACGTAAAGTAAACAGTAACGTTCCCAGCACAACTAATGCAGCTGCTATTGTGCCTACTTGTGCAAAAGTAACCCATTCTTCCATATGAACTGCCCAGCGACGAGGAATACTATTTGCGCCACTGGCAAGGAAGACCATGGAGGTCATAAAACCACCAATCAAATATGCATAGAACCCAAGACTATCGGTTGCTTTAGGCTGTTCGTTCCGGTCGCCCTCTCCAGCAAGGTAATAAGTGAAACCAATGATCATTGGTAGCAATCCGAGTAATAAATAGAAGTGGAAGTGTCCTGGTACCCACAGCGTATTGTGAAATACCCGATTAATGGTAACCATTGCATCCAGAATAGCGGGAATCACACCAGCGGCCCAGCCAAACATGGATAAGAACAATAATTTAGTTGTAGTAGTCCACTTAATTCCTGATCGATATACAAGCATCAACGCACCATAGCCGGTAACGACTAGAACGGGTATACCGCTACCGAAAGAAAGTACTTGGGCGGCGATCATTGCCCAGGCAGGCATTGGGAAATCCATCAAGAGATGATGTGGATAAACACCCATTACCATAAATACGATAGCGAACCACGCTGCAAGAAATACTTTATTCGTTTTCCATGGACGTCCGGTATAACGAGGAAGTAATTCGTAAACCGCTATCACGGAAGCATAAATAGTTGCATTGATGATTACGTGACCAAAGAAATAAATCAAATTTTTCATCAGCATTGCATCAGGCTGAAATTCTGGGTTATAAAGATTGATTAAACCCATTACTAATACCACTGCTCCTGCTGCTATACCTAGAAAATTGACGATCAGTACCATCGTGCTAGCTACTACAGCTTTCGGATGTGCAGGATCGACCGGCTCTTTACCAAAGAGCATAGTAAGTCCGAGCGCTCTGGCCAGACTACCATAACGAGCTAAAATGGCACGACCGAAGTCCAGGTAAAGAATCAGGAGACCAACCCCGATAATGAGCACTCCTAACTGGAAAACTGCTGCGGCACCAGTAGACCAAGCACCCATAGAAATCGCAGGCAATGGATATAGGAACGTCCACGCACCTCCATATCCGCCCAGGAAGATGGAACCCAGAATCATCACGACGCCAGTCAGAAAAATGAAGAAATTTGTCCAGAAGATGGCGTTGCTTAGCCGCACATACTTGCGTAGGAAATGCCATTGCACGCCCGTTGAGGCTATCACTGCAGCACCCACGACGCCAACACCGTGAACGGTCATGATTTGATAAAACAAATCAACGCCAATTTCAATCCAGGTGCCTTGTGCTGCTCGCATAGCCAATCCGCCGAGCATCATCAGCAAAAACACCGACAATCCTGCGATCAGATGCGCCTTGACAGCAATTAAGGCATTCCTGTTCTCAGAATCCGTATATTCGACCTTTCCACTTGCTACTGCTGTACTACTCATAGTCCCCTCCACTCTTTAATTGTTCTTAATATTACTGTTGATCTGCTTTTTCTACTGTTAGCTCGGTGATCATGGCGTGATGTGCCAATCCGCAATACTCCAAGCAGAGAATTTTATACTTACCTGGTTTGTCAAATGTGTGCACAAGCTTGTTGGTATAACCTGGCATCGCCTGAGTTTGTCCGACTAACGTCAGGTTTTCATCATAGATCCCAAACCCATGATTTACATCCTCGCCAGTGACATAAAATACAACCGGCTTGCCTGTTTCCACGGTATCAGGAGTCATTGTCCAATACCACTGATGAGCTCCTACCTTAACCAACTGATGACCATCCTCTTGATATTCTTTCTTCTGATCTGAAATTGGGAACGGATTAGTAGAAGCAAATGTAATGACAATTCCAAGTGTAAGTAAGAAAAAAAACCATTTGCTGCGTACTCCGTACCATTTGTTTATAACTGCCGGGTAATCTGCCTCAACTTCCTTGGAATTAACAATGACAAATAAGAAAACTGCTGCTATAAAAGCCATACACGCAAGTGTGACAGCATATACTGTTGAGATCATTTTAAGTTTTTTCCTCCATTTTTTGATTGACGTTCAGACCCGCGAATCTACATTTGATATAAAGTGCTGTCAACTTATTCTTCATATAAGAAAATCCATTTTTGCCTTGTGGTTTATTGAGTTACGCTCGATCTACTTCTGAAAAATCGTAAATTTTTGCGTGAGTATACCCGCAAATAACTATGAGACGAAATCAGGCAAGTAACTGACAATGTAGGTGTGAATGCTACAGTAAGAAGGGTTCAAGAGTTTCTGGCGCAGGGGCGGGCCGTGTCACTACTTTAAGTTCAGCGTTGGGTGTGCTTTGACGGGCTATTCAACTACTGTTGAATCATTTAGGGAAATGTTTAGTCCCCACGTCGTACCGGAATATTTGCTGAGAACTTCAATAGTTTTTCTGGTATCTAGCTGTAACACCGAAACTTGAGGGAATCGCAAGCGGTAGTAGTAATTGGCAAAATCTTAACATCTTGCTTAAATTTTCAAGTGATCTTTGTACCTTTTTACCGGATTTCGTATTTTCTTCCCTGCATGAACCTTAACCATATAACCTACACCAAATGGCAGTCCAGAGGAGGATCACCTGACTGTATTTTTTGCCTTCAGCGTATATCAATGGTGCGATTCTGGGTTATGTTGGAAAGATTCTTTTGTAACGGGCAAATTTAAGCTCGTTGGCGCTATACAAGCGGCGTTCACATGGTGAGAGTATATGACCATCCATTGCCACCGCTATCGACAGCTGACAGTGTGGCTCGGTCGCGTCCATGCGTCGGAAGAATTCATCAATGCCACATGCATTATAGACAATGTCGAACTCTTCAAAAATTTGCCATCCAGCAGCCCAACCACCACTCAGTGGCAAGTATTGCCGACATCAATAGCAACAGGAATTGAGAGGAGATTCATCATTGATTCCTTAAAAGATAGGCTAATTGGATTGATCAGCCAAACGTCTCGTCTATTCTCCAGAGCCACTATCATTCGACTGGCAACCATCCCGGCGCGCATATTGGATAATGCGAGAGCGGCATTTCAGAGCCGACAGAGTCGAGTTAGCTGAAATTATCCACAACGGACCCTTATGAGCTCTACACATCCATCAACAAACCGTACTACGCTGCTTGATATCAGCTGCCACTCACAAATTCAATGGCAGATCCCTTGTACGCTTTATTCTCCGAAGGGAGTTTCTCCCTGACCATCATTTGCTCAAAGCGCCAGAATATAATGGAATTTTTGCAGTTTGAGTCAGATATAATTATATTTTTGATCACGTATGATCGTTTTTGACTTCGTATCCAATCTTTGGTACTTTTCAATTTTATGAAAAAAGTAATTTCTTAGCCTTGGAGGCTCATGATTCAGCCACCACTCGTGCACCGCGTTATCCACGGTAAAGAATCTCCATCGATGCAGGAAATTTCCTCCCGGTCTGCGGCGTTCGTTCTGATGACTGCCACCCTCTCACCACCGAGAGGAGCGGTAGCGAGATCTGATCTCACGACACGGTTAAATGATTACCTTCGGGCCCTCGAATTTTATCTTTCGTTGCCGAAGACAAGTTTTGATCGCTTGTTATTTGTTGATAATTCTGCAGGTGATATCGAACCGATCGAAACACTTGCTCGATCAACTGTCCACGATAAAATTGTTGAAATCATCAGTTTTGCTGGAAATGATCATCCCGTTCAGTATGGGAAGGCGTATGGCGAATTCAAGCTGATCGACTATGGCTTGGCAATGAGTAAACTTGCTCAAGAGCAGGATGTTTTCTGGAAAGTGACAGGACGACTCCTGCTCACTAACATTGCGGAGATCATGAAGTCACTTTCAGATCCATTTGATCTCGTGTGCGACCTTCACAATGTACCTTTCGTGGGAACAGGTAAACTCAAGGGAAACCGCAACATGGATCTGCGATCATTTGCATGTAGTACCAAGGGTTACCGAGGATTGTTTGAAGGCCTTTGGAAACAGCGAGAATCTGGATTTGATGCAGAGTTTTTTTACAATGTCGTGAAGACGAGTTTGCATAATGGACCATTCCAGATTGTTCCGCGATTTCCCCTTCAACCTAGATTCTCTGGTGCCAGCGGTCGCCACGACAGACGGTATGACTCAGGACTCCAAGCGGTTAAAACCAACATACGCGCCACGGTCCGATACACCTTGCCTTGGCTGTGGCTATAGCGATCATGACATCGCAAATTCCCGCAGGCAAAAACTTGTGATTGAGTTAAGCTTGGAAACTGCGGGAAGCCAACAAGAAAAAATTATTAACTGGAAAGCAAGCTGTAATACAGGAATACTACCAGAGTGACTCGCGGCGAAGCTATATTTTGAGGAATTCCCACGAACTCTGATCAGATTAAGAGCTACGTAGCGCTTCCTTTTGCACGATAATCGCTTTTTGCAACGTCCTGGAAAACTGACACAATCATTCTGTCTATCTTCAAAGGAAATGGTGCGATACAACACATTGGTAAATTCGATTCTCAAGGATCCAGACATGGAGTGCAGTCAGTACAGTAGCTAGTCGGCCCTGCAAAATTCACCCGGCTGCTAATATAGATTTAGCATGCCGAGTATTCACATCAACAGTCAGAAGTTCGCTCCTGATAGAATTGACCAGCTGAAGCAATAAAATGCGTAAAAAAGCCGTCTTCAGCCCCAGGCGAACCATTGCCCGCAGCAACCAGCGTAGGTTGTAACCCGTTGCACACAGTACTGCATGGAGCGCATCGCCCAGTTTTCGCTGTAACCAGCAACGATCCATTCGGTGATCTGATTTGAGATGCCCGATCGCGGGCTCCACGGCTTGGCGCCGCTTAAGCCATCTTCGTTGCTGCT